>NZ_QLJK01000034.1:0-51582 GCF_003950715.1 Sphingomonas sp. S-NIH.Pt3_0716
GGTGCACACGAGTATTGAGCATAGTCGAGATTGGTGCAGATCACTTCTGATATTGAACTGTCAGGAGCTGGCTGCACAACAGCCATTACGCCCAATCAACTGGTGCAGTCGTCTTCTGAAAATGACACCCTCCATAGCGTCCACAGAACGACCGTTTGGGAGACGTGCGGCATGGGTGATATTCTGGGCTATGCCCGCGTCAGCACCGGCGATCAGGACGTTGCGGGCCAGACCATGCGTCTGGAGAAGGCTGGCGCCATCAAAATCTTCACCGATGTCATTTCAGGTAAGAGCATGGAACGGCCCGGTCTGGCTGAGCTAATCGCCTATGCCCGCAAGGGTGACACGCTGGCGGTGGTCTGCCTCGATCGGCTTGGGCGCTCGCTTGCCGAACTTCTCACCACGGTTGAGACGCTACGCAGTCAGGGCATCGCGCTCCTGAGCCTTGAAGAAAAGATCGACACTTCGTCAGCTGCCGGCGAGCTCATCCTCCATGTGTTTGGGGCCATCGCCCATTTTGAGCGACGGCTGATTTCTGAGCGAACCAGAGATGGTATTGCCGCCGCCCGTGCTAAGGGCAAACAGCCTGGCCGTCAGCCGCTGGACATGTCCAAAGTGGATGCGGCCATCAAGCTGGTCGAAGCTCGTATCTCGCCTACCGAAGCAGCGCGGCAACTCGGCATCGGCCGATCGACCATTTATCGCGAAATGCGTAGGATGGGAATCGAACGGCCCGCCTGATTAAGCGTCCGTCCGTTCGCATCGAGCGTTCGCCATGCGTTCTCGCTTAGCGTTGTTTAGCGTACTTTCCACGCTATGCCCTCCTGCTGGCATCTGCTCGAAGGGCTGCGTCCGGCGATGGGCTGGTGGCGCTGGCTGACCTTCGTCCTGCTGGTCGCCGGCATCGCCTGGTCTCCGCTCGGCCATGCGGGCTTCTACTATGTCGGCATGGCCTACAAGACGATCCTCGAAACGCCGGCCGCGGCCCATGGCGCGCTGCTCGATCTCGGCCAGCACTTCTACCATGTCCTGCTCATCGCCTGGTTGATGCCGATCGTGACGCTGGGCCTGGCGCTGCTGCTCCTCGGGATCGTCATCGCGCTGGGCCGCACCGCCTGGCCACGCTGGTTCGCAGCGCTGGCCAATCCCGTCTCGCTGGTCGCGATCGGCATGCTGATCGCGCGCATCCTGCCCGAGCCGGCGCACACCTGGCTTGACGGCGCCGCGTTCAACCTCGGCTGGCTCGTTGTCTATGCCGTCTCGACGGCGCTGCTCTGGAATGGTGGCCGTTCGCCGGTCGCATCACGGGACGAAGCAGCATGACCGAAGCTGCGACAGCGACAGGCGACGAACAAGTGGGGGAGGAAGCATCAGGCGCTTTCAGCATGAAGCCACTGATGTTCGAGACCTTCGTCTGCTCGATGGCGATGATGTCGTTCGTGGCGCTCGCGGGCCCCATCGCGCGCGTGCTCGGCCTCGAGCCATGGCAGGTCGGCGGGGCGATGACCGCGTCGGGCATCGCCTGGATGATCATGGCGCGGTTCTGGGGCGGCCTTAGCGATCGGCGCGGCGCTCGTCGCTTGACGGCTTGATTGGATCGGGGGCGCCGCGATCAAGCGTTACCGCTCGGTTAGAGAATGGGATGACCAAATTATCGCTGCAACTTTGCCATCGCTTCCACTTCGATGGTTGTAAGCTCGTCGATTGTCAGGTCGAGCGCAGAGCGCTGCGTCTTCAAGTCGACCAACCTTTCCCGGATGCGGGCAATCAATCGCTCCATTTGCTCCTTATGCTCGGGATCGGCATCGTAGAGATCGAGAAACTCCTTGATTTCCTTGATGGAGAAGCCAAGGCGTTTGCCGCGCAAAATCAGCTGTATGCGTCCGATCTCACGCCTGGAATATGCCCGGGTACTGCCTACCCGTTGAGGGGCGATAAGCCCCTCCTTTTCGTAGAAGCGTAGCGTGCGAAGTGTCAGTCCGAGTTCCTGAGCGACATCCTGGATGCCGTACACTTGTAAATCCGCATCCTTTGCGCGGGTTCTCCCCTTGTGCGTGGGGTTGTCGCGATCCGCGTCCTTAAGCGTTTCATCGTCCTCGGCGAGGTGGAGCGAGTTCCCCATGCCATCCACTCCCTGTCCTCCAATCACGGCTACCCTACCACTCAAGCGCATAAGCCTCGTAGCTTGACAGGGGATAGAGGCTCAGGCGAGCTTTTTGTTCTCCTCCTCGATCAAATCCTTCTTCGAAAGTTTGCCGATCAACGTCTTGGGCAGGCTGTCCCGGAATGCGAAGGCCTTGGGCATCTCGATCTTGCTGAGGCGATCCTGCAAAAAGACCTTGAGTTCATCGACGGTCAGGTTCGATCCCTCGTGCAGCGCGATGAACAACTTGGGAGATTGACCTCTGTAGGCGTCAGGAATCGCGATTGCGATCGCCTCCTTTACCGCCGGGTGCTGGTAGGCCGCATCCTCGATGATCCGGGGATATACATTATATCCGCCACAGAAGATGATGTCCTTGATGCGGTCGACGAGGAAGAGATAGCCATCCTCATCAAAATAGCCGATATCGCCGGTTCGTAGCGCGCCATCGACGAAGACAGCACTGGTTTCTGCAGGGCGCTGCCAATAGCCCTTCATCACCTGAGGGCCGCGGGCGCACACTTCTCCGCGTTCTCCCTGGGGAAGAACCCGCGAGGGATTCTCCGGATCTCGGATCTCGATGATGGTGCCGGGGAAACTTGGGCCGCAGCTATTGTCCTTCACCGTCCCAAACAACGGGTTGCAGGCGATGATCGGGGCGGTTTCGGAGAGCCCATATCCTTCCACGACCCTGGCACGCGTGCGTGCCTCGAACTCCTCGCGTACCTCGAGCGGGAGCGGTGCGCCGCCGGATATACAGGCGCGCACGGCCGAGAGATCGGGTATCTCGTCGTCCGGAAGCGCGTTCAGGGCAACATAGATCGTAGGCACGCCGAAGAACTGTGTCGGCGGCTTGCGCTTCATCGTGTTGAGAACCTGCTTCATCTCAAACCGTGGCAGCAGGACGATTTCGGCGCCGATTTCGACTGAGAAGTTGAGCACCGTCGTGAGTGCGAAGACGTGAAACATGGGCAGGACGCCGAGAGTTCTCTCCTGCTGCGGGCGAAGTCCTCCCACATGCACCACCATCTGGGCGCTGTTCGCCGTGAGGTTGGCGTGGGTCAGCATTGCGCCCTTGGGCACGCCGGTTGTGCCTCCGGTATATTGAAGGACCGCGACATCATCAGGGTGACGTTCTACCGCGTCAGGTTCGGCATCATGGGCGAGAAGCGCCTTGAGCCGGACATGAAGGCCTTCGTCGAGTATCCGCGCGTGGTCTTTTCGCTTGAATAGCGCAAAGCCCAGGCCTTGCAGCCAGGGCAGCATATCCCTCATGCCGCACAACACGATCTTGTCCAGCCCGGCACGTGGCGCGACGGCTTGCACTTTCTCGTGGATTATCCGGACGTCCGGTACCGCCATCATGCGCGTTCCCGAGTCCCGGATCTGATGCTCCAGTTCGCGCTCCGTGTAGAGCGGGTTGAAGTTGACCACGATCGCACCCACGCGCAGCGCCGCGAAGTACAATATCGCGAAATAGGGGCAGTTCGGCAGGCACAGGCCGAACCGATCGCCCTTGCGCAGCCCCTGATCCTGCAATCCACGTGCTGCACGGCGAACGAGTTGCCCCACCTGCGCATAAGTCCAGGTTCGCCCGAGAAAGTCGATGGCGACGCGTTCGGGATAAAGGTTCAACGCATTGTCGAGGAGGTCGGTCAGGAGCCGTGGCGGAATTGCCGGTTCCGGTATCGACGGGAAGGCGCTGATGGCGGGCTGGGGCATGGCGATCTCCAGCATCAGAAGTGGAAACGTCCGCCGAGTGACAGCACGACGGCGTGCGCGTCCTCGAGCTTGCCGTCCATCAGGATCGGCGTCTGCACGGCCGTGCCGGCATAGGCCGCTGTCGTGCGATCAATAGTCGTATCCTTGAACGTAATATACGCTGCGCCCGCATCGAGCGTGAACCGGGAAGACACGGCATAGCTTGTGCCGGCAGCGAAATTCCAACGGTTGCTGTCAGGCACTCGAGCGTCCCGATTGCCGTTGCGCGTCGGGGTCTGGGCGTGTTGAACGCCGGCACGAACGGTCCAGGCTGGTGTGACCGCGTAATCGATGCCGCCTGCGAAGCTCCAAGTGTCCCGGTAATTTTCCGGGATTGAAACGTTGAGCGGCGCGCCGAGCCGGATAGCGTCGAATTTCGACCAACCCATGCGGGTCACCTGACCGTTGAGGGTGACCTTGGGCGACACCGCCACGCGCGCTCCGAAGATCGCCTGCCAGGGGGTCTCGAACGTGGCGTTTGCATTCACTACGCTGTTTTGCCCGGCGAGCGGACCAAGAAGACCGGTCGTCGTCACCGAACCGTCGAGATTATGCTTCACGCTCGACTTGTAGCTGGCGCCCAGTTGCATGGGGCCGGCGCGATATTGCAGCCCGGCCGACCAGCCAAGATCCCAACCATTGCCTTTCAGCTCCTGGTGGCCGTCGGCGAGAAGAGGCGATAGGTTCGGCAGATAGTTGGACAATGATGCGTCGGCATATTCGATATTAAGCGCGGCGCCGATGCTGAGATTTGGCGTAACGAGGTAGGCGATCGATGGCTGGATGTCGTATGTTCGCAGCTTGGTCTTGTCGGCGCTATACCGTGCCCAGCTGTCGGCATCATAATTGGTTGTGAAGCTATAAGGGGAGGCGACGGTCAGCCCCAAAGCGAGCCGTGATGTCAGGCCGACGGCTATCGCGCCGGAGGGTAGTACGCCATTATTGATCGGATCACGAGAGCGTTGGCTCCCGCCTACAGCCGCAGCCGACTGCCCGGGACGGACAATGAGCGTGTTGACATTGTCAACCGACCCTTTGGGAAGGATTACGCTTACGGCCTGGTGGGCATCGACTCCTTCCATGCCTGCGATCGCAGCCGGATTCCACCAGAGGGACTGTACGCCCTGGTCGGCGACCTCGCCCGAAAAGGCTCGTCCGGCACCTCTGGACGATTGTTCCTGAAGGTAAAAGGCCTGCGCGCTCGCGGCTTGCGGCGCGAGCAATCCAGCCGCCACGGCCGATGTTGCGATCCCAACTTTCCAATTTTTGCCTGCCACGCCCATCTCCCCTTTCGTGATTGTCAAATTCCTCGTGCTTATCGGAGGCGCGTCCATGTCTGCGTCTTGCACAGGGGCCAGACGATGCAGCCCTTGAGGCGCAAATGATCCCGATCGGCTAACGTGACCGTCGCGCTGTATGTACCGCCATCCTCAGCGTTGTAGATGGAACCACCCGACCAACTGCCCGACTTCCACGTAAAACCCTGCAGAATCTGCAATCCACGAAGCGGACGACCGCGCAACGCAGCGGTCTTGTTCTTTTCGTCACGTAGTTCGGGGTTGGCTTTGATCCCGTCGGAACTGATCAAGGCACCGCAGATCGATTGCCCGCAGCGGGTGATTTCCACGACGCCATGACGGCTCTCGGTTTGCCAGCGACCGACAACGGTGTCGGCGGGCAATGCAGTGCTCGAAGCCAGTAGTGTCAGAATGATCGACATTGTTCCTCTCCGCGCGCCTTCAGGCGACCGTCTGTTTCACGTCTGGAGCCAATATGCGGCAAATCAGCGTCCCATAACCATCTCAATGACGTATAGGTAAGTCAATAGCTCAATGCGTCATCAAAATGCCTATTAGGTTGTGTGCGAATTGGAGGGGGCAGGCGCTGCTGGCCCCGTCGTCAGGGTTCGGGCGTGTTCGTGTGTGACGCCGTCAAGCTATTGATCTGTGCGTGCCTTCAAGCAAGGAAAGATTGCGATAATTGCCCAGTTCCTGAATGCGCTGGATGGAACGCGACACTTCGCCGTCAGCCGCCCCGTTCGCGGCAACGACCAGGCGCCCGTAGCCGCCGGCGTGAATGCGAAAGTCGCTCCAGATCCGGACGCTATCCCCGATGATGCAGGAGACGAGATGGCCCGGATGGAAGTCGGCCCGATCGACAACCGGCTCGGCGTAGCTATCGTTCGCCACAACGACGATGTGGGTTGCGCGGATGATCAGGCCCGGCAGCGTTTCCATCCACTGCAAGGTATCACTGAAGGGGCCGACGTCGGGAGCAGACCAGAACTGCGCGTCCGCGCTGACCGAGGTTGACGTTAGCGTCGTGGTGACCGCTTCACTGTGCCTTTCCCAGGCCAGCCGCCCGTTGGCGGACCACTCCGTTTCCAGGTGGCGCAGGTTGCGATCGAGTCCAGAGGCACATCGCTGCTGCAGGATCAGCCATTCCTTCTCCCGGTCATTCTCATCGACCAGGCGAACCGTCTGAAATGCCATGGCGGGCAATTCGAGTGCAGGAAAACGGCGCAGATGCATTTCGCCGACGATCTGACGCCGGAGGGGATGCTCAGAAAATCGCATGTGTGCGCCTTCGAAAACAGGTGCAGTGGCGCTTGGGGAGAGGCGCAGCCGTCGATAAGACGGGCGCGAGCATCATCGCCGGGATGAGAGTGCGCGGTTTTTCACTGGCGAGCATCCGTACGTTCCTCGGCCAAGACCTCCGATATCAAGCCTCCCGGGAACCGGTGCATGACGATTCCCTCGACGGCGTGAGAAGAGTGCCAAAGATTTTAGTTGACGTAAACGTCATTTCACGCACCATTAGGTAATCAGATGTCCGATTCCCTGGAGAGGCTATCATCGATGCGTAATGTGGTTGTTGCGGGCTATGCCCGGTCCCCCTTTCACCTGGCAGGCAAGGGCGCGCTGGCGCGCGTCCGCCCTGACGATCTGGCCGCTCAGGTCATTCGCGGACTGATTCAGCAGACCGGCGTGAAGGCCGAAGATATCGAGGATATCGTGCTGGGCTGCGCTTTTCCTGAAGGCGAGCAGGGCTTCAACATCGCGCGCCTTATCGGTCTTCTCGCCGACCTGCCGCTCTCTGTCGGCGGCATGACCGTTAATCGCTTCTGCGGATCGTCGATGAGCTCGGTCCACATCGCTGCGGGCCAGATTCAGCTTGGCGCCGGCGAGGCCTTCATCTGCGCGGGCGTGGAGTCGATGAGCCGCGTGCCGATGATGGGGTTCAATCCGCTGCCGAACCTCGAGCTCGCGAAGAAGAGCGCCGCCTATATGGGCATGGGCGACACGGCGGAGAATATCGCGACCAAATATCAGATCACCCGTGCCCAGCAGGAAGCCTTTGCGGTCGCCAGTCAGGACAAGGCGGCCGCGGCTATCGCGGCCGGCAAGCTCGAGACCGAGATCGTGCCGATCACGACCAAGGCGGGCGTGGTCGACAAGGATGGCACGCCGCGTGCCGGCACGACGACGGAAACCCTCGCCGGGCTGAAGCCGGCCTTCAGCCAGGACGGCACGGTAACGGCGGGAACGTCCTCGCCGCTGACCGATGGCGCAAGCGCAATCCTGGTCACGAGCGAGGATTATGCGCGCGCGCATGGACTGCCGATCCTTGCCCGCATCAAGTCGGTTGCTGTCTCTGGCTGCCAGCCGGAGATCATGGGCATCGGACCGGTCGAGGCCTCGCGCAAGGCGCTGCAGCGGGCGGGGCTCAGTGTGGACCAGCTTGACGTTGTCGAGCTCAACGAAGCCTTTGCGAGCCAGTCACTGGCCTGCATCAGCGACCTGGGGCTTGACCAGTCGAAGGTCAATCTGGACGGCGGCGCCATCGCGATAGGCCACCCTCTGGGGGCGACCGGTGCGCGGATCGTGGGCAAGGCCGCGGCTCTGCTGAAGCGCGAAGGCGGCAGCTATGCGCTTGCCACCCAGTGCATCGGCGGCGGTCAGGGCATCGCCACCGTGCTGGAGGCGGCGGAATGAGCGAGCAGGCCATCAAGCCAGTCGGCGCCCCGCCGGAAACCATCAAAAAGGTCTGCGTGATCGGCGCAGGCGTCATGGGCGCCGGCATCGCAGCGCAGGTCGCCAATGCCGGCGTGCCGGTGCTGCTGCTCGATATCGTGCCCAAGGAGGGCGGCGATCGTGACGCCGTGGCGAAGGGTGCGGTCGCGAAGATGCTGAAGACCGATCCGGCGCCCTTCATGTCGAAGGCTGCGGCGAAGCTCGTTGAAACGGGCAATATCGACGACCATCTCGAGCGGGTGGCCGAATGCGACTGGATCGTCGAGGCGATCGTCGAACGGCTCGACATCAAACAGGCGCTCTACGCCAAGCTCGAGCAGCTCAAGCGTCCGGGCACGGCGGTATCGTCCAATACCTCGACGATTCCGCTTGGCCATCTGGTCGAGGGGCGGGACGATCAGTTCAAACAGGACTTCCTGATCACCCATTTCTTCAATCCGCCGCGCTACATGCGGCTCAGCGAAATCGTGACCGGCCCCGACACTGATACGGCTGTGGCGAGGCGCGTCTCGGATTTCGTCGATCGAAAGCTCGGCAAGCGCATCGTGCCGGCGCGGGACACGCCGGGCTTCATCGCCAATCGCATCGGTACCTACTGGCTGGCCGTCGCGATCAATGCCGCGATGGACCAGGGGCTGACGGTGGAGGAAGCCGACCAGATCGGCGGAAAGCCGATGGGCGTGCCCAAGACCGGCATTTTCGGCCTTGTCGATCTCGTTGGCGTCGACCTCATGCCGCTGCTCACGAAGAGCCTGTCCTCGACGCTGCCGGCAGGTGACGCCTATTTCGACACGGTGAGGCCGATGCCGCTCGTCGACAGGATGATCGCGGAAGGCTTTACCGGGCGGAAGGGCAAGGGCGGTTTCTACGCGTTCGACAAGGCGACGAAGACCAAGAAAGCGCTCGATCTCGCGACCGGCGAATATCGCGTATCGGTGAAGCCGGCTTCCTTGCCGGGCCGGGCCGAGAAGGACCTGGCAGCATTGGTTGCTGCGTCCGGCAAGGTCGGCGCCTATGCCTGGGAAATTCTCGGCAAGGTTCTTTCCTATGCCGCGAGTCTGGTCGGTGAAGCTGCGGACAACATCGTCGGCATCGATGACGCGATGAAGCTCGGCTACAACTGGAAGTTCGGGCCGTTCGAACTGATCGATCGCCTTGGGCCGGGCAAGCTCGCCGAACGGCTGGCCGCCGAGGGGCGGGATGTTCCCGCGATCCTCAAGGTAGCCGGAGATCGGCCTTTCTACCGGGTGCAGGACGGCCGTCGGCAATATCTCGATGCCGCCGGCGACTATCATGATGTCGTGCGGCCCGAGGGCGTGCTGCTGCTGGAAGACATCAAGCTCCATAGCCAGCCGATCCTCAAAAATGGTTCGGCGGCACTCTGGGATGTCGGCGACGGCGTTGCCTGCCTTGAGTTCACCGGCAAGATGAACGCGCTCGACGGCGATGTGATGAAGCTGATCGGTCAGGCGATCCCGGTCGTGCAGGACAAGTTCAAGGCGCTCGTCGTCTATAATGAGGGCAGCAATTTCTCCGCCGGCGCCAATCTCGGTCTTGCTCTGTTCGCACTGAACATCGCGGCATGGGGCGAGATCGAAAAGCTCGTCGCGGGCGGGCAGCAGGCCTACAAGGCGCTCAAATATGCGCTGTTCCCGGTCGTGAGCGCTCCGGCCGGCATGGCATTGGGCGGCGGTTGCGAGATCCTGCTCAACAGTGATGCCGTGCAGGCCCATGCCGAAAGCTATGTGGGTCTGGTCGAGTGCGGCGTGGGTCTGATCCCTGGCTGGGGCGGATGCGGTGAAATGATCGATCGCTGGCGCTCCAGTCCCGGCATGCCCAAGGGGCCGATGCCGGCCGTAGCCAAGGTCTTCGAGACGGTATCGACAGCCACTGTGGCAAAGTCGGCCGCCGAGGCGAAGGAGCATGGCTTCCTGCGTCCCTCGGACGGCATTACGATGAACCGGGACCGTCTGCTGGCGGACGCCAAGGCGAAGGCACTGGAACTGGCCGACGGTTACAAACCGCCTGTGGCTCCGGAATTCCGCTTGCCTGGCGCGGGAGGCAAGTCCGCTCTTTCGATGGCTGTCGAAGGCTTCCAGGCCCGTGGCCTCGCCACATCTTACGATGGTGTCGTATCCGGCGCGCTCGCCGACGTCCTGACGGGCGGCGAGAAGGATCTCATCGACATCGTGACCGAAGAGGATCTGCTGGCGCTCGAGCGCAAGGCCTTCATGCAACTGGTGCGCGACCCGCGGACCCAGGCGCGCGTCGAGCAGATGCTCGTCACCGGCAAGCCGCTGCGTAACTGATTGGCGGCCGGCGGCCGGATGGCCGACCGGTCAGGAGATATAAATATGCAAGTCTATGACGCCCCGTTGCGCGACATGCGCTTCGTGCTCAACGAACTCCATACCGATGACGGCTTCGGGGATATTCCCGCGCTGTCGGAGTTCACACCGGATCTGACCGATGCCATCCTCGAGGAGGCGGCGCGCTTCTGTCGCGACGTCCTGTTGCCGATCAACCGGTCGGGCGACGAGGAGGGGTGTCATCTGGAAAACGGCGTTGTGCGGACGCCGGCGGGGTTCGCGCAAGCCTATAAGCAGTTCGCCGAAGGTGGCTGGACCGCGCTCGCATCCGATCCGGAATGGGGTGGGCAGGGGCTGCCGGAAGCGGTCAACAAGCTGGTCGAGGAGATGATCTGCTCGTCCAACCTCTCCTTCGGCCTCTACCCGGGCCTCACCCATGGTGCCACCACTGCGATCGAGGGCCATGGCAGTGACGCGCTCAAGCAGGCCTACCTGCCCAAGATGGTGAGCGGCCAGTGGTCCGGCACGATGTGCCTGACCGAGCCTCATTGCGGTACCGATCTCGGGCTCCTGCGCAGCCGCGCGGTCCCGCAGGGCGATGGCAGCTACAAGGTCACCGGCTCCAAGATCTTCATCTCCGCCGGTGAGCATGACCTGACCGAGAATATCATCCATCTCGTGCTCGCCCGCCTGCCCGACGCCCCCAAGGGCGTGAAGGGCATCAGCTTGTTTCTCGTCCCCAAATATCTGCCCAGGGAGGACGGTACTCCCGGTCAATCGAACGGCGTCGCCTGCGCCGCGATCGAGCACAAGATGGGTCTCAAGGCGTCGGCGACGTGCCAGATGAACTTCGATGATTCGATCGGCTGGATCGTCGGTGAGCCTGGCAAGGGCATGGCCGCCATGTTCACGATGATGAACACGGAGCGTGTCTCCGTCGGCATCCAGGGCCTGGGTGTGGGCGAGGCGGCGTATCAGGCGGCGGCCTGGTATGCGAAAGATCGTATTCAGGGTCGGGCGCTCTCGGGACCCAAATATCCCGATCAGGCAGCCGATCCGATCATCGTTCACCCCGATGTTCGCCGCATGTTGATGACGATGCGGGCTTATAATGAGGGATGCCGGGCGCTCTCGGCCTGGGTCTCGCGCGCCCTGGACGCGGAAAAACATTCTCCCGAACCCGAAGTGCGCCAGCGTGCGAGTGACTTCATTGCGCTCATGACCCCCGTCGTCAAAGCGCTCTTCACCGACCTTGCGTTCGACAGCGCGAACCTTGCGGTCCAATGCTATGGTGGCCACGGCTACATCCGCGAAAGCGGCGTCGAGCAATATGCCCGTGATGCCCGGATCACCATGATCTATGAGGGGACGAACGGCGTTCAGGCGCTCGATCTCGTCGGCCGCAAGCTCGGCGCCCATATGGGCCGCTATCTGCGCAGCTTCTTCCATCCGGTGTCGGCTTTCATCGAGGAAAACAACGTCGACGGACCGATGAAGCCGATGATCGAGGCGCTCGCCAAGGCGTTCGGGGCGCTGCAGCTTTCGACGGCCACGGTCGCGCAGCGGGCGCTCAAGGATCCCGAAGAGGCGGGCGCGGC
The DNA here is from genome assembly GCF_003950715.1 of Sphingomonas sp. S-NIH.Pt3_0716. Taxonomy (NCBI): domain Bacteria; kingdom Pseudomonadati; phylum Pseudomonadota; class Alphaproteobacteria; order Sphingomonadales; family Sphingomonadaceae; genus Sphingomonas; species Sphingomonas sp. S-NIH.Pt3_0716. The sequence continues at coordinate 11,846 of NZ_QLJK01000034.1, forward strand.
GTCGGCGGACTATCTGCGTCTGATGGGCCTGGTGGCCATGGGCTATTGCTTTGCCAAGGCGACCAAGATCGCAGGCTTGCAGCTCTTCTTCGGCAGCGAGGACAAGCGCTTCTACGATGCCAAGATCAAGACGGCGACGTTCTTCTTCGAGCGTATCCTGCCTCAGGCGACCGCCAGCTTCCTGGCGATCAAGGCGGGCAAGAAGTCGCTGATGGCGCTGGAAGACGACGTGTTTTGACGCTTCCGGCAAGCCTCGAAAAGCGGCTGGCCATTCCAGCCATCGTTGCGCCGATGTTCCTTGTGTCGGGACCGGACCTTGTCGTCAGTTGCTGCGAGGCGGGACTGCTTGGTACTTTCCCGGCGCTCAACCAGCGCACCAGTCAAGGTTTCGGTGAATGGCTGGATGAAATCGAGGAGCGGCTGGCTCCCATGCCGGGAGCGGCGCCCTTCGGCGTCAACCTCATCGTCCATAAGAGCAATCCGAGGCTCGACGCCGATCTGGAACTGATCGTTCGGCACCATGTGCCATTGGTCATCACCTCGCTCGGCGCCATCGCGGATCTTGTCCAGGTGGTTCAGGGCTATGGCGGGCTGGTCTTTCACGACGTGACGAACGTGCGTCATGCGGAAAAGGCGCTCGAAGCTGGCGTCGACGGTCTGATCGCGGTCGCTGCCGGCGCGGGGGGACATGCCGGCACGATGAGCCCGTTCGCACTGGTTGACGAGATACGGCGCTTCTTCCAGGGGCCGCTGGCGCTTTCCGGCGCCATCACGCGCGGCCACCAGATCGCGGCCGCGCAGATGATGGGGGCCGATCTTGCCTATATCGGATCCCACTTCATCGCGTCGGAAGAGAGTCTCGCCTCGCCGGCACAGAAAGACATGGTGATCGGGGCCGGACCAGCGGATATCGTCTATACGGACCGGGTCACCGGCGTCGGGGCCAATTTTCTCCGGCCCTCGCTGGAAGCCGCGACTCTCCCTGAGCCACATGGCGCGCTTTCGGCTTCGGAGGAGGCCAAGGCCTGGAAGACGATCTGGTCGGCAGGCCACGGTGTCGGCGCTACCACTGCCGTCCAACCGGCCCGATCCATCTGTGAGAGACTCATTGCCGAATATCAGGCGGCATTACAATCAGAGTAGGATTGATCCATGAAGGTGCTTGTGCCCGTCAAGCGGGTTATCGATTATAATGTGAAACCGCGCGTGAAGGCGGATGGGACGGGCGTCGATTTGGCGAACGTGAAGATGTCGATGAACCCGTTCGACGAGATCGCCGTCGAAGAGGCTATCCGCCTCAAGGAAAAGGGAGTCGCGACCGAAATCGTGGTGGTGTCGATCGGCGTCGCCAAGGCGCAGGAAACGCTGCGCACCGCGCTCGCCATGGGGGCCGACCGCGCGATCCTCGTCCAGACTGACGATGAGGTCGAGCCGCTCGCCGTCGCCAAGATCCTGAAGGCCATCGCCACCGAGGAGGCTCCGGGCCTGGTGATCCTCGGCAAGCAGGCCATCGACGATGATGCCAATCAGACCGGCCAGATGCTGGCAGCCCTTCTCGGTTGGGGGCAGGGCACATTCGCCAGCAAGGTCGAAGTATCGGGCGAGACTGTCGCGGTGACCCGTGAGGTGGATGGCGGTCTGGAGACCGTAAGCCTCAAACTGCCGGCGATCGTGACGACCGATCTGCGTCTCAACGAACCGCGCTATGCGAGCCTGCCCAATATCATGAAGGCCAAATCCAAGCCGCTGGCGACGAAGACGCCGGCCGATCTCGGTGTTGAGATCGCCTCGCGCCTCAAGACGCTCAAGGTGACCGAACCCCCCAAGCGCTCGGCGGGCATCAAGGTGGCCGACGTCGATGAATTGGTCGCCAGGCTCAAGGAAATGGCGATTTGATAAACTTTCAAACGCGCCGAACTTGCCGAACCTCTCCCATGCAAGTGACGGCGCACCCCGCTTCATCCTGTGCGCACAGAGATGAAGCGGGGGCGGATTTCTCGGAGAATAAGTTATGAATACGCTCGTCTGGGTTGAACATGACAATGCGTCGGTCAAGGATGCGACGCTATCGGCCGTCACCGCCGCTGCCAAACTTGGTGAGGTCCATCTGCTGGTTGCCGGTGCGGGCATCGGCGGCGTGGCCGAGGCTGCTGCGAAGGTCGCGGGTGTCGCCAAAGTCGTAACGTTCGACGATGCGGCGTTCAAACACGCTTTGCCCGAGAATGTCGCGCCGGCCGTCGCGGACCTGATGCGCGGCTATGACGCGTTCGTGGCGCCTTCCACTTCGAATGGCAAGAACATCGCGCCGCGCGTGGCGGCCTTGCTTGATGTGATGCAGGTCAGCGACATCCTGTCGGTGGAAAGCGCTGACACGTTCACGCGTCCCATCTACGCGGGAAATGCGATCGCGACGGTCCAGTCGTCTGATGCAAAGAAGGTTATCACGGTGCGTGGCACAGCCTTCGAGAGGGCGGCCCGCGAGGGTGGCTCGGCCAGTATCGAGGCTGCGACGGGCACGGATGCGGGACTTTCCAGCTTCGTGGGTGCCGAGATCGCCCAGTCCGAGCGCCCGGAACTCACCTCGGCCAAAATCATCGTCTCGGGCGGGCGAGCGCTGGGCTCGGCCGGGCAGTTTCATGGCGTGATCGATCCGCTGGCCGACAAGCTGGGCGCGGGTGTGGGCGCAAGCCGCGCGGCGGTCGATGCTGGCTATGCGCCCAACGATTTTCAGGTCGGCCAGACCGGCAAGATCGTGGCGCCGGAAGTCTATGTCGCCGTCGGCATATCGGGTGCGATTCAGCACCTTGCTGGCATGAAGGATAGCAAGACCATCATCGCGATCAACAAGGATGAGGACGCGCCCATCTTCCAGGTCGCCGATATCGGCCTGGTCGGCGACCTCTTCAAGATCGTTCCTGAACTGACCGAAAAGCTTTGAGGTAAGCGATGACCGGTCTGGAAGAGATCGAACAGTTTATGGCGGCCGGCACCCGGCCGCCCATGATGGACCTGTTCGACATCGATCTGCTTGAGGCGGAGGAGGGGAAGGTCGTCTTTGTCGCGACGCCCACCTCGCAGACCTACAATTTCATGGGCATCGCCCATGGTGGCTATGCCGCGACGCTGCTGGATTCGGCCTGCGGCATCGCGGCGAACTCCGCGGCCCAAGTGCCCATCAACTGCGTCACGCTCGAACTCAAGGTCGCCTATCATGCGCCCTTGACCGACAGGGTCGGGATGGTCCGTGCAATCGGCCAGGTGGTGTCGATGGGCAAGAGGGTGGCGCATACCGAGGCGCGTCTGATCGACATGGCCGGCAAACTCTATGCCTCCGCGACATCGACCTTGCTGCTCGTCGATCGGACGGCCTGAACAGGAAAGAAGATATGGAAGTCGTTATCCCGCACAGCCTTGGTAAAATCGAAGCGAAGAGCAGGATCGAGGCCGGCCTGCCCAAGCTGGCAGCGCATATCCCGGGAGGCGGTTCGCTCAGTTCCGAGTGGGTATCGGACTACGCACTACACTTGGTCATCGGGGCGATGGGGCAGAATATCCCGGTGCAACTCGACATTGAGGATAGCGAGATTCGCGGCGACGTCAGCGTACCGCTGTTCCTCAAAATGATGTCAGGACAGATTTCGGATTTTGTGAAAACGAGCGCCGAGAAAATGCTCAGCAAGGCATGATGAATTTACTGGCCGCAGGACAATATCGTTGCTCTGCGATGATTGAGTTTACGAGAATCTGCCCTGTTTCCTAGCCGATAGTGTCCGCGCGAGGGCTTTGTGATGGAAGAAATCGCTCCCCGAGTTTTCAGGATCATTAGCCGTCAGCTCGGCGTCTATCCGGATCAGATTGCCCTTGCTTCGTCTTTCTACGATGACATCGGCGTGGATAGTCTCGATGTGCTGGAAGTTGTGATGGCGCTTGAAGACGAATTCGGACTCACTATCCCGGATGAAGCCGCCGGTGAGGTCAAAACAGTAGAGGATGCGGTCAAGCTGGTCGAAGCATGGATAGCCAAGTGAGATAAAACCCACGATCCTCTGAAACCGCAATTCACGACGACAATGAAATCTAGACAGCTCTTTGGTCGCCTGACGTATCACTTCCATGATCAAGGCTACCGTGATCGCGCATAGCCGCCATATGCTTTGCGCCAGAAACGGGATTTCATCTATCGCTTTGCCCACTCGATGACGGAATGGTGTTTCCGAAAAGAATATAGCGAACCATGTTATCTAATGACGAATCGCTGTCTTCTCACATTTGACGAACTGGCTGGTAACGTCGGAGCGGGAAGATGCATGAAAGAGGTAGATCATGCGATACCGTTCATTAGGCCTGGCTACAGTCTTGATTGTCACGAGCACCGCTTGGGCGCAAACGCCGTCGGATAACCAACATGCGCTGATCGGACCGCCCCAACTCCACGCCCTTCCCGTCACCGCTCCGACGCTCGTCGAGGCCTATGGTCCTGATCCTCTGCAGATCGGTGAACTGCGCTTGCCTGCAGGTCCTGGCCCGTTTCCCGTCGTCATGGTCATTCACGGTGGCTGCTGGACCAAAGGCTATGAGACACTGGCAGGCACGGCGCCGTTGGCGAGCGCCTTGACGGACAAGGGCGTGGCGACATGGAATATAGAGTATCGACAGGTTGGTGACACCCGCGGCGGGTGGCCTGGGACCTTCCAGGATTGGGGAGCGGGGCTCGATCACTTGAGGGTGCTGGCACGAACCCAGCCTCTGGACCTGAAGCATGTGGTGACGGTGGGACATTCGGCCGGCGCCCACGCTGCCCTGTGGCTGGCGGCCCGTCCCAGATTGCCTGCCGACAGCGAGGTCCGCGGCGCTGATCCACTGAAGGTTTCCGCCGCGGTCGCCATCGACGGCCCAGGCGACCTGCGAACCCTGTACGGGTTCGACAAGGATATTTGCGGCCGCCCGATCTTCGTCAACCTGTTCGGGGGCGCTCCTGACGCACAGGCGGGCCGCTACCGTCAGGCAAATCCGATCGAATGGCTGCCTCTGGCCGTGCCTCAATTCATGGTCGCTTCCGTCGTGCTGGAGCCTTCAGCCGCGCAAGCCTATGCAGCAGCCGCACAGTCGGCCGGCGATAAGGCGACGGTGATCACCCTGGAGAATGCGGGCCACTTCAACATGCTTTCGCCTGCGGACCCCACCTGGGCGCCGGTAGAGGCCGCGATCCTCGCGGCGGCGAAAGCAGAGCAATAGTCGAGGCAGCCTCCGGTTTATCCCCATCTCGGTGATCTCTATCTGATGAAGCCCTGCAGAGGTCCGCTTCGAACACCTCCCCCTGGGTTGCGCCAAGGTCGCGTCGGCCGGGGCGAGAGGGTTGCACTTGGGGTGCCCCTGACGATCTCGTTCCATTGAGGCGTCAGTCAGGCTTGAGAGGCTGAAGGTCCGGCGCGGAAATCTTCGTGAAGCGCCACCAGGCCAGGCCTCCGTAGACCAGAATGAGGATGGCGAGGTTGAGCACCTCCCGCGTCTGCTCGGCAAGGCTCGCGCCCATCTGATTGAGCCCGACCATGAGATGAATGCCCGCGGTGGTTGGCAGGAGGCGCGCGAGGAGCGCCAGCCAGGCCGGCGTCGCCTCCGCCGGCCAGGAGAGACCCGCGAGGAAGAAGATGGCGAGCGACGTGCCCATCCACAGTTGCAGGGGTCGTTCCCGTGTCCGGAAGAGGCTGGCCAGCGCAAGCGCCGCCGCCACAGTCGCGCCCACGAACAAACTGCCGCCCACGATCAAGGCGCCAGGAGAGCCGGCGGCGCGGGGATAGTCCTGAAACCAGAACACAAAACCCGCATAATAGGCCACGTCGGCCCAGCCGATCACGAAGAAGGCCAGGGCAATTCCGATAAGGGTGCGCGAGGGCAGACGAAAGCGTCCCAGTGTCTCGCGCAGGGTGGCGGCGAGCATCGTCAGGCCCATCAGCAGGGTCTGGTGAATGATGAGGAAGCCGACCCCGGGGAACACCGTGCTGCCATAGCCTTCGCGCGTGTTGAACAGCGGGCGCTGAACGAGCGACAGGGCAGGGCGGGCGGGTGCGCCCTGCGCCATGGCCTGATCGCTCGCCGCCTCGCCGGCGATCGTGGTGACCGCCAGGCCGATGCCTGACAGCGCCGTGCTGCTGCGCAGCAGATAGGCGCCGTTGCCGTAGAGCGCGACCGTGCCCTGGGCGCCGTTCAGAATATGTCGCTCGAACCCCTCGGGGATGATGACCACGGCCCCTGCGCCGGTCGTCTCGAGCCAGAGCCGGGCGGCTCCTGGAGAGGCCGGGCGCGCGGCAAGATCGGCCTGCTGGAGCGCTGCGATCCGGCGCACGAGACTGCGGCTTGCGCCGCTGTCGTCGAGATCGACGACGGCCACCGGAATGCGGACCGCGACCTCCCCGGAATAGGCTGAAGGGTAGAAGAAGGAATAGAGGATCGTCGACACGACGATCAGCATGAAGGCGGAGCGGTCGGAGAGAACGGCGCGGAAGGTAGCGAGGAAGGCGCGGCCGATCATCGTCGTCCCCAGACCTCCGGGCTCATCCGCGCCGAGACATAGCGCGGCAGCCCGGCGCCCGAGCCGACGACGAGAAAGGCAAACAGCGCCAGGATCGATCCAAGAGATGCGAGCACGGGTGCGCCGATCATCCATTGCTCCGCGACCAGCCGCGCGAAGCGGGTAAAAGGCAGCAGCGCGCTCCATAGCCGGGCGAAGGCGGAGGCCGACTCGATCGGGAAGATCGCCCCGGCGAAGGCGAAGGAAGCGCCCGCATAGAGGGCGGTCATCGACAGCGCCTGCCCCATGGAAAGGGTGGCCCCGACGATGAACAAGGCCATGCCCGCATAGGCGAGATAGAGGGCGAGATAGCCGCCCATCAGCATCGCCACGCTCCCTTGCACGGGCCAGCCCCGGTAGACCGCGAGATAGCCGGTCGCAAGCGCCCCCCAGAGCAGGAAGATGAGGATATAGGGCGCGATCTTGCCGGCGACGGCGGCGACCGCCTCGCCTCGAGGCCCTGCAAGCCATGCTCCGATGGTCCCGTCCCGCAGCTCGCGACCGAGCGCGCTCACGACCGCGATCATGAACAGCAGGTGCAGGAGTGCGGGGTGGATCAGGGCGACGAGTTGCAGCTCGTAACTGGCCTGCGGGTTGTAGAGGATCCGGCTCTGCACGCTCACCGGCTGCGGCCGCACACGCGCGGGACCGGCGATCGCGGCGCTTTGCTCCCCGGCCAAGGCCTTTGCGTGGGCCTGGACCACGGTGCCGACTTCACGCAACACCGAACCCGAGGGCGTGGAATAGCTCGCATTGTAGAAGAGGAGGATCTTGCCGGTCTCGCCGCGCAGCACGGTGCGCTCGAGATCACGCGGGATCAGGACCACGGCATAGGCGGCGTTGGAGCGGACCAGATGCTCGGCCTGTGCCATGTCCGGTGGCCGCGCCGCGACCTTGAGCCCGGGTGACGCCTCCAGCTTGCGGGTGAGGTCGCGCGCGACGCCGCCGCCGTCCTCGTCGACCACGACGATCGGCAGGTTCCGCATGACGCCTGCCGACAACTGGACCGCGACGATCGCCAGCAGCAGCAGAGGCAGCCAGGTGACCAGCGCCAGATCCCAGACGCTGCCGCGCAGGAAGGCGGTTTCGCGCCGGGCGCTATCGACGAAGGCCCGGATCATTGCGGCCAGTCGAACAGGACCGTCATGCCGGGGCGCAGCCCATCGACCCGCGACACGGGCGACAGGCGCACGTCAAAGCTCTTCACGTCAAAGCCGCTCGACTGGCGGGTCGCGCGCCATGTCGCGAAATCGCCGGCGGGCGCGATGTAGAAGACCCGAAACTGGGCGCAACGATCGCCGAGCGCAGGTATGCGGCCGGTCAGGACCCGTCCCCGGCGGATCGCACTGAACTGATCTTCTCTCAGGGTGAGCGTCACCCAGGGATGATCGATGTCGGTCAGGACGAAGACGGGAAATCCCTGCGGCACGAGTTCGCCCGACTGCGCCAGCCTGCGTCCGATCTCACCGTCCGACGGCGCGAACACCCGGGTTTCCTTCTCGGCCGCCTCGACTTCGGCCAGGGCGCCGCGCGCCTGGCGCACCTGTCCGCTCGCGGCCTGCCGATCCTGTCGCCGCGCCCCGGCCAGCGCCAGATCATATTGCGCGCGCGCCGCTCGGGCCGCTTCATTGGAGGCCAGGGCGTTTGCGCGGCTCTCGTCGCGTTTCTGCCCCGCCAGCACACCCTGTTCAAAGAGGCGCTCGGTGCGCTGATAGGTGGTCTGGGCGAGGTCCGCCGCCGCCTGCGCGCGTCGCCACTGGGCCTCGGCAGCCCGGATATCCTCCGGCCGTGCGCCTTCATCGGCCTTGTCCGCATTCGCCTGCGCGGCGGCGAGCGCGCCGCCGGCCTGTTCGGAGCGGGCTTCGACCTCGGGACTGTCGAGCGTATAGAGCAGCTGTCCCGTCTTCACCGGCTGGCCTTCCTCGACATGAAAGGCCGTGATCCGAGCCGAGACCTTGCTCGTGATCCGCAGTTCGCGGGCCTCGACCATGCCCTGGAGCTGATCGGGAACCGGGCGATAGGCCAGCCAGAGACCGAGGCCGAGAATGACCACGACGAGGAAAGCAATGAGCGGCAGCAACTTGCGCTTCCGCCCGGTCGGAACCGGCGGAGCCGTCTCGTCCGGGGTGACCAGGGTTTCCGATGTGGCGGTCATGGCGTGACCCTTTCACCCTGGTCGATATAGTCCGGCAATGTGGCGATCTGACCGCTGACGTGGAGAAGCTGGGCGAGCGCGACAACGAAATCATATCCGGCCTGGGCGCGCTGGATCCGGGAGCGGGCAAGACCGAGCTGCGCATCGATCACGTCGAGCGAGGTTGTCTGCTGCTCCTGATAGCCGAGGGTCTGGACCCGCAGATTCTCCTGCGCCGCAGTGATGGCCGTGTCGGTCAGCTCAAACCGCCGTCGCGCGGCTTCCGCATCGTTCCAGGACCGCGTGACGCCGATTTCGATCTGGGTGCGGGCTTCGCGCAGGCCCGCATTGGCTTGCGTCACCGTTTCCCGCGCGGCCTGCACCGCTTGCGAGCGGCCCACACCGGAGAAGAGCGTGTAGCGCAGCCCGACGCCCACCGACCAGTCGGGATCGGTCAACAGCGTGTCGCGCCGATCGAAATTATACTGGGCGAAGCCATAGATCGTAGGCCGGAGCTTGGCGCGCTGAAGGGCCACCCCCGCTTCAGCCTGGTCTTCCAGCGCGCCGAGCCGATCCAGTTGGGGATGGGCGCGCAGGGCCGCGTCCACATAGGTGTCGAGCGAACGGAGCGGCTGACGGATCACGAAGATCGGGGAGACGGGATCGACGCCGGACGGCGCCCGCAGCGCGCCGGCAAGCGCTACCTGCGCACTCGCGAGATCGGCCTGCGCCTTTTCCAGTTCGCGCGCGGCGTCGTCGCGCGCTACCTGCGCCTGGAGGCGTTGGGCCCGGCTTATGAACCCTTCCTGTTCGAGCTTGAGGGCGTCCGCGACATGCCGCTCTAATCCCGCAAGCGCATCACGGCGAACATCGCGCACGCGCTCGAGCAACTGCTGGCCGAAATAGAGCTGGGTCATCTGCAACAGACCGTTGTCGATGACGATCTGGCGTTCGGCGCGCGACTGTCCCAGTTGCGCCGCGGCGCCCGCCTGGGCGGCGGGAATCTGGCCGCCGGAATAGAGCGGCAGCGTCGCCGTCACGATCGGCCGGGTGCTGGTGCGCTCGATCTCGAAGCGCAGGGGGTCAGAGATGGAATAATCCTGGGCCACGTCCGCCAGCGGGCCGAGCGGCAGATAGAGGGTTTTCTGATAGCGGATCATCTGTCCTTCGAACTCGACGGTCGGACGCCGCAACGTGCTCGTGGAGCCTTTCTGGGCCTCCTTGCTGCGCACATCGGCGTCGGCGCCCTGGATCGCGTCCGACCGCTCGAGCAGCCTCGCCTGGGCGCTTCGATAATCGAGATCAAGCCTGTCGATCGTTTGCGCCTGCGCGCCCTGACAGACCGCAGTCGCCAGCGCGGCAACCAGCATCGAACATCGCAAGGTCATGAAGAACGTCTCCTGCTCCCGCACGGTAACGTTGACATCCAACCGACTCAATACATATTTGTATCGAAATGCTCCCGCCCGTGATCCCGTGAGCCGCCGCCCGGCACGAACGCGCCCGACCCGGGCGCAGACCCGGGAGCGCATCCTGGATGGCGCTCTCGAGGCCTTCGCCGAACGTGGCTTCCATGGCTCCACCCAGGAAGATATTTGCGAGCGCGTCGGTCTGAGCCGGGGGGCCTATAATTCCAGCTTCCGATCCAAGGACGAATTGTTCTTCGCCCTCTATGACCGGGTGATCGAGCGCTTGCAGTCGAGGCTGGAGGAGGCGACCGCTTGCGCCCTGTCCATGCCCGGCTCGACGGCCGACAATTTCCTCAAGGCCTTTATCGCCAGCTATCCGTTCGATCGGGACTGGTATCTGCTCCAGGCCGAGTTCGGCCTCTATGCCTTGCGCCATCCTGCCATGGCGAGCCACTATGCCGAACGGCAAGGACGGATCCTCGCCATCATCGAGGGCGCGCTCGCCGACATCCTTCGCGAGGACTCCCGCATCGTTGCCCGGGGCCTCCCGCGCATCGCGCGACTGATCCTGGCTGTCCACGAGGGAAGCATGTTCCAGGGCCTGCTCGAACCGCACGAGGTCGCAAGCGGAGAGCTTCTGGACTTTCTCGTGGATCTCATGCTGGCGAGGGCGGCAACGAGAGTCGACTAAGAATGGATTGCTGATCTTGCCTTGCGGGAGGCCGCGCAACAGCATGCCTGCCTCTATTTGTGACGTGGGAGATCGTTTAGTGAAGGAGACCGCGCTGTATCGCCGTGGCGACGGCCTGGGTGCGCCTGTTGACAGCGAGACACTTGAAGATCGCGCGAAAATGCCATTTTACGCCATCTTCGCCGATACCCAATATGTTGGCGATCTCCGCGCTCGTAAGACCATCCCGCGCCAGGCCGAGGATATGGAGTTGGCGGCGAGACAGGTCGGATCCTTCGGTATGTTGTGAACTCGGCAAGTGATGTTGTGCTGCGGACCGATCAAACCTCGCCTTTACGGCCCATCCCGCGTGAATATGCTCCAGGATATTCCGGAACTCCCGCGCTGTTTCCTTCAGTCCTGTGCTGTCGCGAATTTCCGAGGCCTCTTCCGCTGACCGTATGGAAAGTTGCAGCGCCTCTTTACGTAGATGCAGCACCGAACGCAGCATGAGGGTTTTGAGTATGATATGTTGCCATCCTGCCCTGCGGATGCGGGCCAGGATACGGTCCGTCAATTGGCGCGCGAGGTGATCCTTCCCGTCGGCAAGCGCCCGCGTCGCAGACAGAAGCATGCACTCGACGTCCGCAATGGCGAGGTGAGCCGAAGTGATGGCGTCGTTCCTGGGAATATTGGGGATGGTGACCGATCGACCCGACGCGATTTCATGTTCCGCAGTCAGGATATCGGCCATGAGTTGCAGTCGCGGCATGTGGTCGCGTACGGCTTTCACGTTCAGTTCGGTCAGGATTTTTTTCGCAGAGGTCCGCATCTCCGGCCAGACGAGCGGCCCGTAATATGGCCCGTGCCGTATGAATGCGGACGTCGACGATCTGGTCGCAGAAAAGCAACGGCCATTCCAGTTCTGCCAGAGGCACGCCGCTTTCGGCCAGCACAGCGAGGCGCAATGTTTTCAGCGTCTGCTCGGCGACCGGGGAGACCATATCCGTCAGATGCGCGTCGATCCTATTTCGTGCGGGAATGATCTGCCCCTGCGTCAGCAGGAGCAGCACTTCGGCAATCTTTGCCCAGTCGCGGGAAAAGCCCTGATCGGCCAGGGCACAGGCTTGATCCAGTAGGGGACGTAGTGCCGCGAACTCGGCCGCGTTCGACTGGCTCGCCACGATGCTCGCGAGGCAGGCCAGGGCGGAGGCCTTCATCATCGGATTTTCCCGGGCGTGCAGCTCGAGCCATTGCCGGCAGAGCATTTCCGCCCGGACGACATCGTCCCTCAGCGCCGCTGTCGTCGCACCGAGCAGCGTCAGCAATTCCTCATGCGCATCCGTGCGTGACAGCAACTTCAAAAGGTGCGTCGCCCCTGCATGCTGCTGCTGGAAGGAAAGGGCCCATATCTTTCCCAGGCCAGCCATGGGATTGGTCAGCAACGCTGTGTCGGGCACGCCCTCGAGCCAATGGGCCAACTCATCGATACGGCCTTGTCGCAGGGCGACATCCATGACGATCTCACCGCCCAGCCCCCGCGCCCAGGCCGGATCGCCGGCCCGCAGCGAAAGCGCTATCGTTTGCGCTGGCCGGCCGGCGCGCCAGTGATGAAAAGCCGCACGTTTTAGAAGATGGCTTGGAGAGGAACGAAGCTGCGACTGTCCGCTCAAGGCAAGATGGTGTCGCAGCGCCGGATTGAGCGCAAACATTCCGTCACTGTCCGGCCTCAATAGGAGGCATTCGCGTTGCGCACGTGCGATCCATTGCGCGCCGTCGTGGACGCGCAGGGCAAAATCGTGGCTTTCGGCATCGAGGGGAGCGATTAATGCCGCCTTTTTCAGCCATGTGCGCAGAGCGGGCGATAAGGGCGCCAACACCATCTGATCGAGATAACAGATGATCTCGGGCCATAAATGCAGTGGCTGCATCCGGTAGGATACACGGCCCGCGATGCGGCACAATGCGGGCCAACCCTGTGTGTCCGATATGATCCGGTCGAGGGCTGAAGGGACCCGGATCAATTCCTTCAGATCCTGGGCGCGGCAGGCCAGGGCATCGGGGCCGACTTCCTGCCAGTCAGCGTTGAGGACGCCAAATCCCCAGGGGGCGGAGGTTGCAAGGACCGCTCGCCAATCATCGGGAAGAGCATCCATCATGTCTCTTGTCAGCGTTTCGAGATGCGGCGCTTCCTGAACATCATCGAGGCAAATAATCCCGGGCCTGTCCTGATGCCATATCCATTGGAGAATGGACTCGATGTCCGCGGCGGTTCCGGCCTGAAAGGCGAGGCGACGCAGGGTGCCCTTCTTTGTGTCGTCGCTTGCAAGACTTGCCCAAAGCGCCGGGCGACCAGTGTCCGCCGCCTCCTTCCAACCGGCCGCGAGCGTCGCCGATTTGCCGTAGCCGCAAGGTGCGCGCAGCAGGCTGACGCGCGCGGTCAATTCCACACGGCGAAGTGCCGTTTCCGCCAGTCGCGAAAGCAGCGTTGGAGTCCATTCGGTTCCCAGGCATGTCGGGTCGATACTACATGTTCGTGTAGTTCCTTATTGCTTTTGCGCTCGTAAGACTCGCGCGAAGGTCATGTTTTCGACGAGAATGAAATGATTGAAGAGAGCCATTCGATTTCGCAGGAACCCTGTGATGGCCGCCCGGTGGAAATGCTCTTCACCGCGCAAAAGGCAATGTCGGACGAGCGCCGGATGCGCTTTGGCCTTGCTGAAAGACGCGCTGCGCTGGCGCGCCTCGCGGCTGCCATACGAAAGTTCGAAGGGGAGATCGTCCAGGCCATGGCGACCGACTTCGGCAAGCCGGAGGCCGAAGTGTTTCTGACGGAAATTCTTCCGGTCATGCAGGAAATCCGCCACAGCCGTCGTAATCTGCGCCGATGGATGCGGCCAGTCCATGTCGGACCGACATTGATCGGTTTCGGCACGGCCGGACGGATCGTGCCGCAGCCACGCGGCGTGTGCCTTATCATCGCGCCCTGGAATTACCCATTCAATCTCTGCCTGGGGCCGCTTGTGTCCTGCCTTGCTGCCGGCAACAGCGCTATCCTGAAGCCTTCGGAGATGACACCTGCTACCTCGGGCGTCATCGCGCGGCTGATCGCCGACACATTTCCGCCAGACTTGGTTACCGTCGCCCTCGGCGGGAAGGAGATGTCTCAGGCCCTGCTCGCGCTGCCCTTCGATCATATCTTCTTCACCGGCAGCCCCGAGGTCGGGAAAGTCGTAATGCAGGCAGCCTCCCGCCACCTGACCTCCGTTACGCTGGAACTGGGTGGCAAGTCGCCCACGATCGTGGGACCGGATGCCGACATAGAGACGGCCGCCAGTTGGATCGCCTTCGGCAAATTCTCCAATGCCGGTCAAACCTGCATCGCGCCCGATCATGTGTTCGTCCACGCTTCGATCCGCGACCGGTTCGTGGAAGCGCTGCGCCGCCGGATCGCCGCCGCTTATGGTTCGGGCATGACGAGCCCCTATCTCGCAAGGATCGTCAATGATCGCCATGCGGACAGACTGGGGGGCCTGATTGCGGATGCCCTGGCCACGGGCGGGCGGATCATTGTCGGCGGCGAAAGGCAGGGAAGGGCGCTGGCGCCCACAGTGCTGGAGGCGATCGCTCCCGAGGCGGCGATCGACCATGAGGAGATATTCGGTCCCGTCCTGCCGGTCCTGACCTATGATGACATTGAAACCGTGATCGGTCGGATCAACGCAAGACCCAAGCCGCTGGCGCTTTATGTGTTCGATCGTGACCGGGCGAGAGTGGATCATATCCTGGCGGCCACGACTTCCGGCAGTGCAGGCGTCAACCTTACCATCGTCCAATACGTCCACGATCATCTGCCGTTCGGCGGTGTGAACAATTCCGGGATCGGGGCGGCACATGGCCATCACGGGTTCCGGACTTTCAGTCATGAGCGCGCCGTTCTCCAGAACCGCTTCTCCGCTCTGCCTCTCGTCTTTCCTCCCTATTCGGGCCGGGCAGCGCGTCTGATCCGACTTGCCAAACGCTTTCTGGGGTAAATCCATGTACGATTATATCACGATAACCGATAGCCTAACTATCTAAATTAACGTGGCTTTTCCTGCCTTCTGGCGGTCGCCAGCATCTCACGGCGAAGTATGGCGTTCATGCGGGCTTGGTAGCCCTTACCCTGCGATTTGAGCCAGGCGAGCACATCAGCATCAAGGCGTGCCGTCACCTGCTGCTTGATGGGCTTATAGAAGCGCCCACGCTGCCCGTTCCGCCAGAAATCCTCTGTCAGCGCCGGAGAGTCGCTATAGTCGATCCCGCTATCCGGCATCGCCTGCAGGGCATCCAGTTCGGCCTGTTGCGCTTCGGTCAACGGCGGCAGATTGTCCGGATCGAGTTGGAAACGGACGGTATCAGCGTCTTTCTTCTTCATAACGTCGCCTTTCCGTTCGATCGGCCTTTCGAGCCGAAATGATATGAATGATCTCCACATACTCGCCGTCATCGTCTTGCTCGACGACAGTGTGGGCCACGAGGAGGAGCAGATGCCCTTCCACGAGGCCCAAGGTTTGCCATCGTCGCTCGCCACCTTCGATCCGATCCTGATCGCTCAGCGCGAAAGGATCTGTGAACGCACGAGTAGCGATCGCAAAGCTGACGCCGTGCTTCTTCAGATTGCTCTCGGCTTTGGCCGGGTGCCAGGAGAAGCGCATGGATGGCATTACGGAAATATAATTATGTTTTTGTCGTTACGCAAGGCGCGGCGGTTTGAGCCATCCGGCCCGCGCGAGCGTATCTGCGAGGGTCGATCGGGGCACGTTGAACGTGCGGCTGATCGACGACTTGCTAGCGCCACCGGCAAGGGCGGCGGTGATCTGATCGAGCTTTTCCGCATCGATCGTTCGCGGGCGGCCACCGTAGCGCCCGCGCCGTCTGGCGGCCGCAAGGCCTGCCATGATGCGCTCGCGCGTCAATGCCCGTTCATACTGGGCCAGCGCGCCGAACAGCGAAAACAGCAGCTCGCCATGCGGCGTTCCCGTGTCCATCTGCTCGGTCAATGACCGGAATGACACGTCACGCTCCCTGAGATCGGTCAGGATCGACAGCAAATGCGGCAGGGAGCGGCCGAGCCGATCCAGTTTCCACACGACCAGCGTATCGCCGGCTGCGAGATATTCGAGGCAGGCCCGCAGGCTCGCCCGGTCCTCGCGAGCGCCGGATGCCTTGTCGGAATAGAGATGCCGGCTATCGACGCCGGCTGCGATCAGCGCATCGCGCTGAAGATCGACCGATTGCCGGTCATCTGTTGAAGAGACGCGCATGTAGCCTATAAGCATGTCGGAAAACCCCTGATAGCTTGTTGTGGGACAGTCCTCCTTTCCGGCAGAGTTTATCGGACGCTACGGATTTTGGGCGTGCGTAGATTGCTGGAATTTCCGGGGGGATGCCTGCTAGCGGCGGAATGTGTCGTCGGGCGCATCAGGCGGGGCGCTTATCGTGTGATTTCCATTAGGTTAATCTGTTCGTGCAGCCGCTGCCGCAGCGGACCGTCTTCTGGCCGCGACGATCAATAACGGATTATCCGCCTGCTTACGCTGACCAAGTCGCATGCCCGTCGCCGAATTGATCCCGTGGCGGCTGCACACATCGCTGTCGCCATGCCCGCTTCCTGCTCCGCGCCTCTTCAATTTATCGTAGAAGCTTTTGATGTGTCTTATTAAAATCCTTGGCTTGCCGCTCTCGGTCAGACGATGATTGGACGGATTTCAGTTCACTTTCGTCCATATCTGCGATTTGCACATGATCCGCCCTGTCAGGCACCCCTTTCCCTCCATCCGCCGATCGTCGAGCGTGGTGATTGTTCCAGAGAAGGTTTGGCCGATGTCGGGTACAAAAACACTGCCGCGCCACACGCCCTTCTTTTCAGGAACAAAATCGCGAAACAGGATCAGACCTACCAGATCGTTTGTCCCGCCGCGCCGCGCATCCGCCTTGGCTTTGTCACTTGCCCAGACCACGACCCCGCACATTCTGCTTCCGCACGGCTGGGCTCGCACATGTACGCTGTCCTGCGGATTCTTCCACACTCCGAAAGAAGCGCGCTGTGCCTCGACGGACGCAGATGCTGCAAGTAGCAGCATGGCTGCCAATACGAAACTGAACCTCATCGCCATTCTTCCTCAAGGCCGGATCATCATTTGCGCGACATTTTCCGCGATCGCCATGGTAGGCGCGTTAGTGTTGCCCGACACGATCGACGGCATGATCGATGCATCGACCACGCGCAAACCGTCAATGCCACGTACACGGGCTGCCGGATCGACCACGGATGCCGAGTCACTGCCCATGCGGCATGTTCCTACCGGATGATAGATTGTTTCAGCGCGCGCGCGGATGTCGTCGATCAGAGCCTCGTCGGTCTGGACCGCGGGTCCCGGTCGCACCTCCTCGCGCAAGTGACGGGCGAGCGCCGGCGCATGAAGGAGCTTGCGGGCTAGCTTCGCGCCATTCAGCAAGACGCCCACATCATCGGGATGACTGAGATAATTGCCCTCTATGCGCGGATGAGCCGTGGGATCGGCGATCTTGAGCCCGATCCTGCCGCGGCTCTTCGGTAGAAGGTCGCAGACATGCACGGTCATTCCGTAGCCGAAGG
Organism: Sphingomonas sp. S-NIH.Pt3_0716; assembly: GCF_003950715.1. Lineage (NCBI taxonomy): Bacteria > Pseudomonadati > Pseudomonadota > Alphaproteobacteria > Sphingomonadales > Sphingomonadaceae > Sphingomonas > Sphingomonas sp. S-NIH.Pt3_0716. The sequence goes on from NZ_QLJK01000034.1 coordinate 29,267, forward strand.
CTGTCTTGCGGCCATGGTCACGCAGGATCGCCGGCAGGAAATGGAATTGAAGATTGGGCCGCTCCCGGCCGGCGTCGGATTTGAGGAAAGCGCCGCCCTCCGAGGCATTTGACGTCAATTCGCCTTCATGATGAAGGAAATAGCTCCATGCGCCGCGTATCGCACGAGGCAGGAAACTGGGCGCCACCCCAAATCCTTCGCGATCGGCCGTGGTTGCCACAGCCGTATAGTCGAGGTGATCGGCGAGATTGGCTCCGACTTCGGGCGCATCCAGAACGATCTCTATGCCATGCTGCCTGAGTTCGCTCGCCGAGCCGACGCCCGACAGCATCAGAATCTGCGGCGAATTGACCGCGCCAGCCGAAAGGATCACCTCTCCACCGGGGCGCAGCAGCAGGTCCCGGCCGCCGACGCGGACCCCGATGGCGCGACGGTCCTTGAACAGTATCCGTTCGACGAGGCCGTTCGTTTCGATGGCGAGATTCTTGCGCGAGCGAGCCGGATCGAGAAACGCTCGCGCCGTGCTGAACCGTTGCCCGTCTTTCTGGGTCACCTGATAGACACCAAAGCCTTCCTGGCTCACGCCATTGAAGTCGGGATTTCGCGGGTAGTGCAGTTCCACCCCAGCTTCGACGAAGTCTTCCGTAAGTGGGTTCACTCGCCCAAGATTGGAGACGCAAAGTGGCCCGGCATTGCCATGATGCTCGTCGTGGATAGCCTGATTGTTTTCGAGCGCGATAAAAAGCTCGCGCATGCGCGGCCAGTCCCAGTCAGCTCCGGCGGCCGCCCCCCAGCCCTCATAGTCCGCCCGATCGCCGCGAATGTAGACCATTGCATTGATCGAGCTGCTGCCACCCAGCGTCTTGCCGCGCGGCCAATAGAGCCGCCGGTTGTTAAGGTGAGGCTCGACTTCGGTCTCACAGTTCCAGTTCACCCATCCCGTGCGGGCAATGACGCCGACGCCAAGCGGCATGTGAATGAAGGGATTGCGATCGCGCGGCCCCGCCTCGATGAGGCAGACAGCTTTATCCGAATCAGCAGAAAGGCGGTTGGCCATGACGCAGCCGGCCGAGCCGCCGCCAATGATGTGGTTTCCGTCAGCGCCGAACCGTAACATCTAGCTACTCCTCTTCTATCCCCATCGCTTTCAAGTCCAATCCCAATTCCTTTAAACTGGGCAGGGGAGGAGGATCGAAGGCTATCAGTGCATCGATAAAGTCATGAAAGCTGTCGTATACGGGGGTTATCGCCCTAGAAGGCAGAGCTTCATCGTGCAGCCATACGGATATCTTTCCATCAATTCTGTCAATTAACAGCATATTACCCAGACCGATTTCCGCAAAAACCACAGATGTTTTTGGAATCTGCATGGATAATTGTTCGTTTATGCGAATTATTCCTAAGCTTCCGTCAACAGGGCCATATATAACTGAAACGCCAATTCTTCCTGAATCATCGGAATAGGCGCATTTTTCCGCAGGAAATTCAACATCATTATTGAAAACTATCGCTGATCCGAATTCAATAAATAAGTCACGAAGCTCAGACGGCAGCAATATTCTTAATGAACTCTCTATCTGGTCTAATTCGATCAAAGAATCTCCCGGCATGTGGAGTGATTCTGCATCGAATGATGGATCAAACTGAAAGGTCATATATTTTCTGCCTTACATCATTAGGGCGTCGCTATCGTGTCCGTTCCGCACCGCGCCTCAATCACGCCACCTGATTGGTATAGCCGTTAGCGGATGGGCACGACAATCAGGTCAATCTTGGCGCGTCGATGCTTTGATTGGTGCTGCGCTCCATCTACGATTGAATATCCGCCATCCGACTAAGCCCGCGACAACGCCCAGCAGGCCGCCCACGAGATAGGCGGTTGGCGCATCATTCGGCACAAAAAAGCAGCCGCCAGCAACATAGCCGCCGATTACGGCGGTGCGTGTCACCGCACCATAGATCGCGGCGACCTTGCCATGATCGGCGGGCGGGCATTCCGACTGGAACAAGGTTCGGACAGCGACGTTGTGGATGCTGTTTGCGCCGCCGCCTAGGATGAAGGCGACGGCAACGATTGCCAGCCCGATCGGCGCAAGGCCGATCCACAGCATGGTCGCGCCCATGACAGCGGCCGTGCCGAACGCCGCCAGTCCGACCCTATGGCCAATAACCCTTTCGGCCAGCCCAGCGCCGATCAACATCCCAACCGCCCATAGTGCCGTCAGCATTCCAAACGCGGTCGGCCCGCTCCCAGCGTCACCATCACGAGAAACACGAAAGCAACGTCGGCTATGGCGGTCGCAAACACTTCGAGGCTGAGCGCACCCGTAACCACCATCAACCGTCGATTGCGGAGCAGCGGCAGGTAGTCCGCGAATAGGGTCTCTTCCTCCTGATCGTCCCGTTGTGGCTTGCGGCGAAGCCTGCTCGCCATCACGACGAGGGCCAAAAGGGCAAAACTGGCGGCATCGGCTAAAAGCGCATTGCGCGATCCGATCCATCCCACCAGTACGCCCCCAGCGACTGGACCAGCGAGCATTCCAAGGCTGCGAACCATTTCCATAAGGGAATTGGCGAGTGCGAGGTCATTCCAAGCCGCTTGCCAGCACTGGAATCAACGCGAATGTTGCGGCGCTGCTGATCGTGAACAGCACGCTCAACAGCGCGGCCCCGGCGAGCGTGAACATGGGATAATAGGCGATAAATGCTATCACGCCCGCTTGCAGAACTGACACCATGACCAGAATGCGGGCCGCCTCCCGGCGGTCGATCAAGCGGCCCGCCCAGGGTGCGGCGATCAGACCGGGTAGTAGCTCCGCGGTCAGCAGCGTCGGCACCGCATAGCCGGATGCGTTCTCGGCAGTGCGGAACATCAACGTCAGCAACGTGATTTCATCGCCGGTCGTCGAAATCGTAAGCGCCACAAGGACCAACCATCCCCAGCCTTGCCGAAACTCAACTCCCACTCACTTAACCTTCCGCACAGCCCCGCACTTTCCGGGTCACTCTGCACACTTCAAATCTCAACCGACAATCAGGTGAATAGCTTTAGCGTCGTTCTGCCAACCACTTAAGCGCCGATAGGCTTGGCATGAACAGATATTCGCCTCCCTTCATGACATTGAAAGTCTGCACACCGTCGATGCGCTTGCGCGCGGGCGCCTGCGGGATGGTGAACCGACCGTCCTCCTCATGCAGGCCGACGATTGGATCGCGCTCTTCGCCAAGGTCGACGAAATTCCCGCGATTGATCCATTCCTGCTGCATGAACTCGATCGTGTCATAGGCACGCGCGCTGATGAAGATGAAGAACAGGCCGCGATCGCCTTTCTTATCGTCCTGCGGCGTGACATCCTCGGAATAGACCGGCCCGAAGGTCGAGGAACGACGGATGATCCTGTGGATGTTGACGTCGGTGAGCAGCGTCAACTCGGAGTCGCGGGGATTGAGCCGGCGCATATGGCAGCCAAGCGGCACAACGCGACCTTTGGGGTCATCCTTGAAGCTGAAGTCGTTGTTGCGCTGCGGGTCGGCGCCGAGGTCGGGATCGTCGTGATCGGGCGACAGCGTCAAGGGCGCGCCGGAACGCCAGCGACCGAACATCTTGGCGGCTAATAGCTCGCGTTCCTCCGGCGTCTCGCCATGCGCCTTGAGGAAGGCGTTAAAACAGCCGACCCGGCTGTTGTACTTGCGCATAACGACGAAGGTGCCGTTCTTGCCCAGCCCGGCGGGCTCGGGCATGCCAAGCGGTTGGCCGTTCTCGCTTTCATATCCAAGAATGAACTCGCCCGCCTTGATCGGGCGCTCCTCGCCCGGCAGCGGATCGACGCCGCTACCCTCGACGGCGGGCTGGGAGATCGAATCCCGGAAACCGAACGGGTTTTTCGCGCCATCCGGCGCGCCGAAACGATGCTCGCCGAGCAGGGTCACGCCGCTGCTCCGGTCGAGTTCGGTGCGCGCCGTCGCCAGCGCCTTATCGAGCGCAGCATCATCCACGGCGTAGATAGTCAGCGCGAGATGGCAGTTGCCGGGCTTGAACACCTCTTCCCAGTTTTCAGGCGCGTTGGGCCCGAAGTCGCGAAGCTGCTCCGCGCGTGCGGCCATGCCCTGCTGGAAGGGGAGCGGGAATGTCTTGAGCTGCGCTTCGGGAACGCCGAGCGCCTTCAGCCCCTCGAAGCTGAGTGCGGCCCCGATCCAGAAATCAAGATCCTCGCTCCAGTTGTCGGCAGATGCGATATGGGGCGCGAGCCGGCCGAGAAGATCGCGCGCGCCCTCCGCCTCGTCGAAATGGAGCATGGCGTGGATACCGACATAAGGCTCGGGCCGGCTTCGCAGGATCAGCGCCTGAATGTCGTGCAGATCGAGCGTAACGCTGTCGCGCCGGAAGCGCTCTTTCAGTTTCTGAAGGATCGCCATGGCTCAGCCCACCTTGTCCAGGAATTCGTTGACCGCATGCTCCATCCGCTGAAGGCGGCGCACGTCGACGACGGTCACCTGCGGGTTGGCGACGAACCAGCCGGCAGCGGTGATCTGATGCTCGGCGATGAAATCCTTGACCTTGGGGCTTGCGATGCCAGGCCAACCTTCGACCGAAGCGAAAAGCAGGTCCATCAGGTCGGGGATCTTGGTGGCGAAGTCGTTGATATAGGTGTCCCAGTCGCCGTCATAGGCGGTGGCGAACAGGATGCGTGTGTCGTTGTCGAAGAACACGAACCGCATATTGTGGAGCGTGCCGACCTTCTGCGCGCCATCGAAATTGCCGTTCACCAGCCCGAAGATGCGTTTCAGCCGGTCCGCGCCGCCTGGCTTCAAGTTTGCGATGGCTGTGAGCTCGGAGACATTGCCGGACTGGGCGCCGACACGGCCAGCCGAGCCCGCCGTGCCCTTGAGGTCGGGATTGTGCTTCGTCACCATCTGCTCAAGGGCGAGCTTGGCGAGCTGCGGCGCGTCGCCGGCCACTTCCTCGATCCGCCGCCGGATGGCTTGAAGGCGGGTTTCGTCGATCTGCGGGGTGTCTTCGGTTTCGGCCATGGCTGGCCTCCTTTCGTGATTGCGTGTGACGATCGGTGCGTCAGTCCGGGATGGCGTCGATGTTTGTCGGCTCGACACGAGGCTGGGCGTTCATCTCATGGCGGTAGCGGGTGGATCGCTCATAGGCGGCGATGCGCACCCGCATGATCGATCCGAGCGGCTGATGATCGCGGATACCGTGCCAGGGATTGAACGACAGCACGTCATCGCCATAGACCCGCCGCGCCGGCGAATAGGCGTCCTGCGGCGGGATGCGCAGGGTCGCGATCGGCTGGTGCGGCGAAAGGTCTTCCGGCCAGAGCACGGCGGCGTCCTCGACCGGCATCCTGTCGAGATCGGCACAGAGCTGAGCACGGAGCTGATACTCTGCGCCTTGCTCGCGGAAATGTTCAACCACCAGATCGCGCATGGTGGAATCCTCAACCGCGCCGACATCCTTGCCGGTCAGTGCACGGACGTTGTCGGAGAACGGCGCGGCACTGATCTTGGCGATATGGTCGCCGAAGCGGATCGCCGCCATCGAATGATAGGTTTCGCCCAGCAGATGGTTATTGTCGCGAGCGAGCCCGCGCAGCGTGGCGCCGGGCTCGACGCCGACCGCTTCGACTGCCGCCTCCACGCCGCGCGCGACCCCAGCCATCGCTCGCTGGAGAAAGGCCGGGTTCTGGGCATTCTGCTCCAGAAGGCCGATGAGCTGGCGATATTTACCGATCGTGCCGAAGCTCAAGGTCGGGATGTTGACGAGCAGGAAATCCTGGTTGTGGCCCTGGTCTTCGGGGAGAAGCCGCTCGCCATCGACACCGATCACCTTGATCGCCATGCCGCGTGGGGCGGGAATGGTATCGGAGTGGATGTCGCCCGGCGCCGAAGAGAGGCGGATCACCACGGAATAGGTGGCCGGGCGAGCGAAAAGCCCCTGGCGCAGATGCTCCGGCAGTTCCGGGACGACGAGTTCGCCCTTCAGGAACCCGTGGCTCTTGGCATGGGCGTCGCGCACCGCATGCCGATGGCGCTCGAACGCCTTGCGGTTGGTGCTCGCCATGATTTCGAGGATTTCGGCGGTGAGCCGCTCCTCGTCTTCGCCGAGCACTTCGACGCTGGTGGAGTAGGGGATATAGGTCTCAGCCAAGGGCGATCCTTCGAACCGGATTTTCGTTGCATTCGAGATATCAGGTGATATCTGGTTTTACGGTGAACGCCGACATGGGTGAAAGGTTTCCATGCCGTGCTGAATTGGAGGTCGATCGCTCATGCGCCTCACGCGAAAGGAAACGCAGCGCCAGACGCGGGATAAGCTGCTCGCCGCAGCACATTCGTCCATTGTGGAAGAAGGGGTGGCGGCCATGTCGATCCGCAACATCTGTAGTGCAGCGGGTCATTCGCAGGGGGCCTTCTATTCGAATTTTGCAAGCAAGGACGATCTGCTGGTCGAGATTCTGCAGGCTCATATCCAGGACGAGGTCGTGCTTCTGCGCGATCTGGTCGCCCACTGCTCCGGCGATGATATCGAGGCGACTCTGCAAGTGCTTGCGGCGCGGCTGGCTAAGCTGGCTGACGAACAGCATTGGTCGCTGCTTTCGATCGAATTGCAGCTTCATGCGCGGCGGGACCCCGCGTTCGCTGAACGGCATCGCGAAGGAAAGGCCGCCTGCCACCATTTGTTCGGAGAACTTGTGGCGGATCTGACGCGGCGCTTTGCGCTTCGGCCTGCCTTGCCGCCGCTGCAGACCGGGATCGGCCTCTATGCACTGTGGATGGGACTGGCGGTCGAGGGCGATGTCGAAGGCGCTATTCCCCGAGAGCAAATGCTTGTCGGCTTCTTTCGCGCGATGGCAGGCCTCGATGCGCCATCCACCCGGTCATGAGCCTTCCTGGCGAAGGACGCCGCAGGATCGGCTGCGATGCTTCAGGCGTGCCCTTGGCTGGAAAAGTGGACGAACGTCGGCGCTTCCATATCCGTTTCCAGGCAACCGAAGAAGACATCGATGAACTCGGCCATGTCAACAATGCGGTCTGGGTGACCTGGATTCAGGATGTGTCGGTGGCGCACTGGCTGACAGCCGCGCGTCCGAGGGATGCCGACACCTATGTTGCTATGGTGCTCAGGCACGAGGTCGATTACCGCGGCAATATCCGGGCGGGCGAAGAGACCTTTGCCATAACCTGGGTCGAAGGGAAGCCGCGCGGAGCGAGATACGCCCGGTGCGTCGAGTTCAAAGACAGTAACGGTCAGACGCTCGTCGCGGCCCTGTCGCAATGGGTGCTCATCGAGAAAGCTACCGGCAAGCTGGTTCGCGTGCCCGCCGAAGTCGCTGCGCCGTTTCTCTATGAAACCCGACGCAAGGAAGAGAATGAATGAGCGACATCCTGAAAGTGACGGTGCTAGGCACCGGTGTCCTCGGCAGCCAGATCGCCTTCCAGGCCGCCTATAGTGGCTTTGACGTTACCGCTTATGAGATCAGCGACGAAGCACTCGACCAGGCGAGGCATCGGTTCGAAACGCTTGTAGAAACCTACGTGAAAGAGGTGACGGGTGCGGCTGACGGCAAGGCAGCCGAAGCTTCGAGACGCATCACGCTCACCGCCGATCTTGGGGCTGCGGTTGCGAATGCCGATCTGGTCATCGAAGCGGTTCCGGAAGTGCTCGAGATCAAGCAGGCGCTCTACGAGAAACTGGCGGGGCTCGCGCCTGACAGAACGATCTTCGCCACCAATAGCTCGACTTTGCTGCCGAGCGACCTCAAAGCCTTCACCGGCCGCCCGGACCGTTTCGGGCGCTGCACTTCGCCAACAGCATCTGGAAGTTCAACACTGCCGAGGTGATGGGTACGGACGACACCGATCCGGCCGTGTTCGATACCCTGATCGCCTTCTCCTCCGCGATCGGCATGGTGCCGATCCCGGTGCGCAAGGAAAAAGCGGGCTACGTCCTCAACTCCCTGCTGGTGCCGTTCCTGAACGCGGCCACCGATCTGGCTGCCGGCGGCTATGCCGAGCCGGAAGATGTCGACAAGGTCTGGCGGATCGCCACCGGCGCGCCGATGGGGCCGTTCCAGATCTACGACATCATCGGATTGAACACCCCCTACAACATCCTGTCGCACGGTGATGAGCACGCACAGTCGCTCGCCGCGTGGCTGAAGGAAAACTACATCGACAAGGGCAAGCTCGGCATCGCGTCGGGCGAAGGCTTCTACAGCTACAAGCCCGCCGACTGATCCCAACAAGAAAAACAGGAGTTTGCCATGCATTATAGCAGTGGAAACTATGAAGCCTTTGTCCGTCCACGCAAGCCGGAAGGCGCCGACAAAAAGACGGCGTGGTTCGTCGGCTCGGGCCTCGCGGGGCTCGCCGGCGCCGCCTTCCTGATCCGCGACGGCGGCGTTTCGGGCGACCGCATCACCATATTGGAAGAGCTGGAAATCCCCGGCGGCGCGCTCGATGGTCTGGACGTGCCCGAAAAGGGCTTCGTCATTCGCGGCGGCCGCGAGATGGAGGAGCATTTCGAGTGCCTGTGGGACCTCTATCGCTCGATCCCCTCGCTGGAGATCGAGGATGCCAGCGTGCTCGACGAATTCTACCGGCTCAACAAGGACGATCCGAACTTTTCGCTCCAGCGTACGACGCAGAACCAGGGCCAGGACGTGCCCGACAAAGCGCTGTTGACGCTCAACGACAAGGCCCAGAAGGACCTGCTCTCGGTCTTCCTCGCGACGCGCGAGGAGATGGAGAACAAGCGTATCAACGAGGTCTTCGGCGAAGACTTCCTCAAAAGCAATTTCTGGCTCTACTGGCGCACCATGTTCGCCTTCGAGGAATGGCATTCCGCGCTGGAGATGAAGCTCTACCTGCACCGCTTCATCCATCATATCGGCAGTCTCGCCGACTTCTCCTCGCTCAAGTTCAACCGCTACAACCAGTATGAATCGATGGTCCTGCCGCTGGTGAAGTGGCTGACCGATCACGGCGTCACGTTCCGCTACGGCGTCGAGGTCACCGATGTCGATTTCGACATCCAGCCCGGCCGCAAGCAAGCGACCCGCATTCACTGGAAAGAGCGCGGCGTCGAAGGCGGCGTCGATCTCGGGCCAGACGATCTCGTCTTCATCACGATCGGGTCGCTGACCGAGAACTCGGACAATGGCGACCACAAGACGCCAGCGAAACTGAACGAGGGACCGGCGCCGGCCTGGGACCTGTGGCGGCGGATAGCTGCCAAGGATCCGGCCTTCGGTCGCCCCGATGTATTCGGGGGCCATATCCCGGAAACGAAATGGGCCTCCGCGTCGATCACTGCCCTCGATGCCCGTATTCCGGCCTATGTCGAGAAGATCACGAAGCGGAACCCCTTCACCGGCAAGATCGTCTCAGCGGGTATCGTCACGGTGAAGGACTCGGCGTGGCTGCTGAGCTGGACGGTTCATCGCCAGCCGCATTTCAAGAAGCAGCCCAAGGACCAGATGATCGCCTGGTTCTATGCGCTCTTCGTCGACAAGCCAGGCGACTATGTGAAGAAGCCGATGCAGGAATGCACCGGCGAGGAGATCACCCAGGAATGGCTCTATCACCTCGGCGTGCCGGTCGAGGACATTCCCGAACTCGCAGCCTCCGGCGCCAGCACCGTGCCCACGATGATGCCCTATATCACCGCCTTCTTCATGCCGCGCCAGGCGGGTGACCGGCCGGACGTGGTGCCGGAGGGCGCGGTCAACTTCGCCTTCATCGGCCAGTTCGCGGAATCGAAGCAGCGGGACTGCATCTTCACCACGGAATATTCGGTGAGAACCCCGATGGAGGCCGTCTATACGCTGATGAATGTCGAGCGCGGTGTGCCGGAGGTCTTCAACTCGACCTATGACATCCGTACGCTGTTGGCGGCGATCGGTCCGCTGAGGGACGGCAAGGGTATCGACCTTCCCGGACCGGCCTTTCTGCGCAAGCTGCTGATGAAGAAGCTCGAAGGCACCGAGATCGCCAAGCTGCTCGAAGAGTTCCATCTGATCGAGGAGTGAAGGCAAACCAATAGGCCCGCGGGGCGTGCGAAAGGTGATGAATGGCCGACGACGATCAGAAGAGCGAACGCGCCGCCGAGGTGACTGGGGCGCACGGCCATCATCACCATCATGAGCCGGACGGCGAAACGCCGTCCGGTCACGTCGACCATGATCCGGTCTGCGGCATGGTGGTCGATCCCGCCAGGACCGCTCACAATGCTGAGTATGAAGGCGAGCGCTACGTCTTCTGCTCGGCCGGCTGCAAGGCGAAGTTCGACGCCGACCCCGTGCATTATGCGGCACTGGCAGCGCATGCTGCACATCACCATGAGGGTGCTGCCGCCCATGGCGATCATTCCCACCATAGCCACACGCATGGACCTGATACCCATGAGCATCACCACGTTGCGGCAGTAACGGCAACCGCAACGGAAGGGACGATCTGGACATGCCCGATGCATCCGGAAATCCGCCGGGATGCGCCGGGTAGTTGCCCGATCTGCGGCATGGCGCTGGAGCCGCTGATCGCGGCGGCGGATGCCGGATCAAGCCCCGAACTCGCCGATATGACCCGACGCTTCTGGATCGGCCTCGTGCTCGCCTTGCCCGTGTTCCTGCTGGAGATGGGCGGTCACCTGATCCCGGCGCTGCACCATTTGGTGCCGATGCGCATCTCGATCTGGATCCAGTTCGCGCTGGCGACGCCGGTGGTCCTGTGGGCCGGATGGCCGTTCTTCGAACGTGGCTGGGCGTCGATCGTCAACCGCAGCCTCAACATGTTCACGCTGATCGCGATGGGCACCGGGGTCGCCTGGGGCTACAGCATCGTCGCGACATTCGCGCCGCAGCTCTACCCGCAGGCTTTCCGAGGCGCCGATGGCACGGTCGCGGTCTACTATGAGGCCGCGGCCGTGATCACCGTGCTGGTGCTGCTCGGTCAGGTCATGGAACTGCGCGCCCGGGAGCAGACCTCCGGCGCAATCCGCGCGCTTCTCAATCTCGCGCCGAAAACCGCCCGGCGGATCGGGCGGAACGATGCTGAAGAGGATATTCCTGTCGAAGCCGTCGTCATCGGTGATCGGCTCAGGGTCCGGCCCGGTGAAACCGTGCCGGTTGACGGCGTGGTCGAGCAGGGTCGCTCATCGATCGATGAATCGATGGTGACCGGCGAATCCATGCCGGTGACGCGTGTAGTCGGCGAAGCGGTCGTAGGAGGTACGCTGAACCAGACCGGCGCGCTCGTCATCCGGGCTGAAAAAGTCGGGCGCGACACCATGCTCGCCCGCATTGTCCAGATGGTCGCGGATGCCCAGCGCTCGCGCGCGCCGATCCAGCGCATGGCTGATCAGGTGTCGGGCTGGTTCGTGCCGGTCGTCATCGCCGTCGCGCTGCTCGCCTTCGCGGCCTGGGGTGTATGGGGGCCGGAGCCGCGGCTGGCGCATGGCCTGATCGCGGCCGTTTCCGTGCTGATCATTGCCTGCCCCTGCGCGCTCGGGCTCGCGACGCCGATGTCGATCATGGTGGGTATCGGCAAGGGGGCGGCCGCCGGCGTTCTGATCAAGAACGCGGAGGCGCTCGAGCGGATGGAGAAGATCGATACTCTGGTGGTCGACAAAACCGGGACGCTTACGCAAGGAAAGCCGGCGGTGACCCGGATCGTCGTGGCCCCGCGATTTGTCGAGGAGACCATCCTGCGGCTTGCAGCCGGCGTGGAGAAGGCGTCCGAGCATCCGCTTGCGCGGGCGATCGTGGCGGCTGCCGACGAGCGAAAGATCACCATCCCCGATGTCGCCGACTTCGACTCGCCGACCGGCAAGGGGGCGATCGGTCGTGTCGAGGGCCGGCATGTGGTGCTCGGCAGCACCACCTTCCTCGCCGAACATGGGGTTGATACAGCGCCGCTCGCGGCACAGGCCGATGAGCTACGCCGCGACGGCGCAACCGCCATCTATATCGGCATCGATAAAGCCATCGGCGGCATCTTCGCCATCGCCGACACGATCAAGGCGACCACGCCTGAGGCACTGAAGGCCCTGCATGCGGAAGGCATCCGCATCGTCATGCTGACCGGTGACAATCGCACCACAGCCGAAGCCGTTGCGAGAAAGCTCGGCATCGATGAGGTCGAGGCCGATGTGCTGCCGGACCAGAAAGCCGCGGTCGTCGAGCGCCTGAAGGCGCAGGGCAAGGTGGTGGCGATGGCGGGTGACGGCGTAAATGACGCGCCGGCGCTTGCCGCCGCCGATGTTGGTATCGCCATGGGATCGGGGACCGACGTTGCGATCGAAAGTGCGGGCGTGACGCTGCTCAAGGGCGATCTCACCGGCATTGTCCGCGCGCGACGCCTGTCGCAGGCGACGATGGCCAACATCCGCCAGAACCTCGCCTTCGCGTTCATCTACAATGCGGCAGGCGTACCGATTGCGGCCGGTGCGCTCTATCCCACGTTTGGGCTGCTGCTGTCGCCGATCATCGCTGCTGCCGCGATGGCGCTGTCGTCCGTCAGCGTCATCGGCAATTCGCTGCGGCTCCGGACAGTGAAGGCATGACGGACCGAGGCCCCGACCTTGTGGCGGGGTCTTGCGTGGGGTCTTAGTCGGCGCGCCTGCCGTTGGGGCGGGACCAGATCAGCGAGAAGGTGTCTTCGCCCTCGTTGTCGAAGAGGTTGGCATAGATCAGAGCGCCGATCTTCTCATGATGCCCTCGGCTGTCAGGGCGTCCGCGATCTGACGGTCGAGTGATCCCACAGCATTGAGCGTTCGCACCATCTCCTCGATGCGTGCGAAGTGAGCCAGATCGTCATAGTTGGCGGTATTGCGGATGATCACATGCTCTGTTCGCGCGCCGGTCTGCCACAGGATCGCGAACCAGATACGGCCTTGCGCACGGCTCTTGTCGACCGTCACGCTGTCGATCACGAGCCGCATCATCTCTTTGCGTTCGTCGATGCCAGCCCGCTTCGAGAACGCGGGCAACAGGGTCGGCAATGGTCAGGATACGCGTTCGCGCGGCGGCGGCCAGGGCGTTAACCTGCTCGACATGCCACCGCGCGTAATCCTGTTAGACGCGTCGGCTTCGCGTATTTTCTCTTCCCACAACGTTTCCAGCGAACGTGCGACGAGCCGCTTTTCCGACTCCACGGCATCATATTGTCGGCGTGCACGCTCCGCTTCGTAATGCGCCTTCTCCCGATTCAGCGCCCATTGACGTTCCAGCAGCCGGTTTTCGCCGTTCATCTGTTCATGAGCCGCAAGCGCAAGGTCGATGCGATCGGGTTGCAGAGCTTCGATCAACAGCCGCTCGACCTCTGCATCAACCTGGTTTGCGCGCACATTCTGGCAGTGCCCGCTCTGCTCGCTATCGATGCAGTGATAGACGGGGGTCTTCTTATGGGCAGAGTGAGTGAAGACCCATGCGGTGTCCGCATATCCCGCAGACCACGATGCCTTGAAGCATCGCTGCGCCACGCAGGGCGCTCCGCGCCGGCCAGCGCTGAAGTTGCCGATATTGTCGGCGAGCCGCCCGACGTTGCTCATATATGCCTCCCATTGGCTATGCCGATGAGCCCGCGTAGGTGGTGACGCCATAGCCATATAGACGACTGGTCTATTATTCGTTATATATGCTGATCATGAATTTGACACCCAAAGCAGAAGCGACCCGGCAAAACATCCTCGACACGGGCTACAGCCTTGTGTTGAGCAAGGGCTTCTCCGCGCTCGGCCTTCAGGAAATCTTGAAGGTTTCCGGCGTGCCGAAGGGGTCTTTCTATCATTATTTCCCGTCCAAGGAGGCGTTCGGCTGCGCACTTCTTCGTGATTACGTGGACGGTTACGGCAAGAAACTGGACTCGCTGTTATCCGCGGAAGCCATAAGCGGTCGCGAGCGGTTGATGCGCTATTGGCGAGCGTGGCTCGATGATCCCGGGGAAGGTGATCAAGCCGGAGACGGCTGGGCCGAGGATTGCCTCGCCGTCAAACTGTCCGCCGAAGTCGCGGACCTGTCGGAGGCCATGCGGGCCGTTCTGAGCGATGGCGTCGCACGATTGCTGCAACGCATCGCCTCCATGATCGCCGAGGCGCGCGAGGACGGATCGCTTCCACCGGGGGCGGAGCCGTCCGCGCTGGCGCAGGTTCTCTACCAGATGTGGCTTGGCGCTGCGCTGCTCGCCAAACTCACCCGTTCTCGTGCGCCGATGCAACGGGCGATGATCGCCACCGAGCAGATTCTGGTCTGCACGCCGCAATCCAACCATCCGTGAAAGGAACCGAAGAATGAAAATTTTCTACAAGACCCGCGCAACGGCGACCGGTGGCCGTTCAGGCCACACGGCGCTCGACGACGGCAGCCTCGGCCTCGATCTCGCCATGCCGAACTCCGGCAAGCCGGGCGCCAACCCGGAGCAGCTGTTCGCGATGGGGTATGCAGCTTGTTTCGACAGTGCGCTCAACCATGTCGCCCAGCAGAAAAAGCTGGCGCTGATGGGTAGCAAAACGTCCGCGGAGGTCGGAATCGGGCAGACGCCTGAGGGCGGCTTCAAGCTGGACATCGACATTCATGTGGAAATCGCGGGTCTCGATGAGGCCGCCGCGCAGGAACTGGTCGAGGCGACGCATCGGGCCTGCCCCTATTCCAACGCCACACGCAACAACATCGACGTGCGCCTGCACGTCATCACGGTTTAAGGAGGCGTCATGCGTAGCGCCATTCACACCACATTCGGCGAACCGGCCGACGTTCTCGCTTTGGAAGAAAGCCCGGTTCCCGAACCCGGCCCGGGCCAGGTGCGGATCAAGACGATCCTTTCGCCGATCCACAATCACGATCTTTGGACCGTGCGCGGCAGCTACGGCTACAAGCCTGAACTGCCCGCTATTGGCGGTTCGGAAGCCGTCGGTACGGTCGATGCGCTCGGTGAAGGCGTGACCGGCATCACCATCGGTCAGCGCGTCTCGGTCGCCTCGGTTCATGGCTCATGGGCTGAATATTTCCTCGCGCCCGCTGCCGGGTTGGTCCCTGTCCCGGATTCGATCTCCGATGAGGCGGCGGCGCAGCTTATCGCCATGCCGTTCAGCGCGATCACTCTTCTGGACTTCCTCGAAGTGGCAAGTGGCGACTGGGTGATCCAGAACACCGCCAATGGCGCGGTCGGCAAAACGCTGGCAATGCTGGCGGCCGCGCGCGGTGTGCATATCGTCAATCTCGTGCGCCGCGATGCCGGCGTGGAAGAGCTGGCGGCTCTCGGCATCGCCAATGCCGTCTCGACTGCGACCGATGGTTGGCAGGATCGGGTGCGTGCGATCACCGGCGATGCGCCGATACGCGCGGCTGTGGATTCGATCGGCGGACAGGCCAGCGCTGAACTCCTGTCGCTTCTGGGTGAGGATGGGCTGCTGGTGTCCTTCGGCACCATGGCCGGAGAGCCGATGCAGATTTCCTCTGGCAATCTTATTTTCAAACAGGCCGTCGTGAAGGGCTTCTGGGGCTCCAAGGTGAGTGCCGCCATGCCCGCCGAAGCCAAGCGCCGGCTGCTTGGAGAACTTATCCGCCTCGTCGCCAGTGGCGAGCTGAAACTGCCGGCAGGGGCGGTATTCGGGCTGGATCAGGTCGCTGACGCCGTTCGCGCATCGCTGACAGCGGGCAAAGCAGGCAAGGTTCTTCTCAAGCCCTGAGCGACGAAGGAAAGACCGGCGATCGCCAACATCCTGATGTTCTCCAGCCATCAGCGTTGCCAAGGGCCAGACTATCCGTGGTTTGGTCAGGCGACGGAGAGGACGATCTTGCCCTGGATATTGCCACGGGCGGCGCGTTCGTGGGCACGGGCGGCGTCGGCGAGCGGGAAGATGCTGTCGACGACGATGCGGATGGTGCCGTCGTCAAGCAGGCGGGCCGCCTCGGCCAGTTGCGCGCCACTCGAACGGACCTGTGTCGTCGAGACGGTAATGCCCAGCGTCTCGGCTTCGGCATGTCCGGTGAAGCCCAGCGGATAGACCGGGTATAGAGAACCGCCACGCTTCAGGGTGCGGAAGAAGCGGCCGGTATCCGGTCCGCCCACGGCGTCGAGCACGACGTCCACGTCGCGCACGATCTCGTCGGCCGCCGTCCTGGTGTAATCGATGAACTGATCGGCGCCGAGCTCGCGCATCAGCGCCTCGTTCCTGCCCGACGCGACCGCGATGACGCGCGCGCCCTTCCACTTCGCCAGTTGCACGGCGAGGTGCCCGACACCGCCGCCGGCGCCGTTGACAAGGACCGTTCGGCCTTCGAGCTGCGCGTGTGCATGGGTAAATGACTGGAACGGGTTGGGTTCGTCATGACCCAGATCGATCAGGAACTGCCAGGCCGTCAGCAGCGACATGGGCGCAGCCGCCGCGTGAACATGGTCGATGCCCGGTTTGCGCGCGAGGTCCGATGCCGGCACGCTGACATATTCGGCATAGGCCTTGCTGCCTTCCATGACGTTTTGCGGGAAACGGACCATCGCGTAGACCTCGTCGCCGACGCTAAATCCCTCCACGCCATCGTCGAGCGCGGCGACGACGCCGGACACGTCCGATCCGAGGATCAGCGGAAAGGCGGGATGCGGTTGCCACTCGGGGGGAAGCGAGCGGTAGCCGTCACGGAGATACCAGTCCGGCGGATTGAGGCCGACCGCGTGGACGCGGACCAGTACCTCACCAGCCGCCAAGGTGGGGCGGGGCGCATCCTCGTAGCGGAGCACGTCCGGGCCGCCGAACGCGTGCAGGCGAACCGCCTTCATTGTCTCGCTCATCATTGCCTCCTTCGGAAACTTCTAAACTGAAGGAGATGTGGCGACGCGCATTAAGATTGATAATATTGGTAGAAATCGTTTTAGTATTTCCATGAAGGAACAAATAGCATTTGAGCGCCTCACGGGGTTGATCGCCTTCGCCCGTGTCGGGTCGCTGGGCAGCTTCACGGCCGCCGCCCGGTCGCTGTCGATTTCGCCATCGGCGGTCAGCAAGAGCGTCCAGCGTCTCGAGCAGACGCTTGGGGTGCCGCTTATCACGCGCACCACCCGTTCGTTGGCTCTGACGCCCGAGGGCCGGGATTTGCATGAACGGGCGCTCCTGCTTCTTCGCGACGCGGAGGAGATCGAGCAGATGGCGATCACGGCGCGCTCGGAGCCGGCTGGCACGCTGAGGATCGCCGCCTCGCTGCCGATCGGCATCCATGTGCTTGCTCCGAAGCTGCCCGCATTCCGGGAGCGCCACCCCCAGGTGATGGTCGAGCTTCGCCTGAACGACCAGTTCGTCGACCTCGTCGAGGCCGGGATCGATATCGCGGTACGGATCGGCGATCTCGCGGACACGCGGCTCCTGGCGCGCCGGCTCGCGCCGCATCGCTTTTGCTGCTTTGCATCGCCCTCCTATCTGGCATCCCGGGGCAGGCCGTCCCATCCGGACGAACTGGTTGGCCACGATACGGTGAACCTGCGCTACCAAAGCAGCGGCCAGGTGTTGCGCTGGCCTTTCCGCGTCGGGGATCGCGAGGTCGAGATCGTGCCGTCGTCGGGTATCGTCATGGACGCCAGCGAGGCGCTGATGGCGGCGCTGGCCGCCGGTGGTGGTGTCGGCATCAGCGCGGACTTCGTCGCGGCGCCTTACGTGGCGCGCGGCGAGCTGGTGCCGGTTCTGTCGGAATTCGCTGTCGAGCGGCACAATATCACGGCCGTCTGGCCGGAGAGCCGTCGCACCAATCCGGCGGTGCGCGCTTTCCTGGCCCATCTGCAGGGCACCATGCCACGATCAAAGAATATCCACCCCTCATGATCTTCGGCCGCGATGTGATCTGCCATCGCCATCTCGGTGGCGCGGCGCAGGAAAGCCGCCGGATCGGCCCAAGGTAACGCGCTGCCACCGGAGGCCAGTTCTTCGGCTATGATGCGACGGCCACGTTCCTCGACGATTGTACGGCCGCGCGCGCTCAACTCAGCCAGAAGAGTCGATTTCCCGCCGCTTGAGCAGCCCGAAATTGCCACAAGGCCTTTGTTCAACAAGCACCATCCTTTCGTGCCACGTCGGTGGCTGCGAGACGGGCTTCCAACCGCTTCCTGGCCGAAAGTCGCGACCACCGTTTCGATAGACAGAAACAGGGTGCGGCTGTCCTGCGGATAATCGATGAGTTCGGCGCAGCGCAAATAGAAACGACGTGCAGCGTTGTCCTTCGCGTGGACCATCACCGCGCCGAAGCCGATAATCCGGGACGGCGATGCGATCCGCCTCAGCGCATCCGACAGCACGTTCTCCCCAAGCCCCTGGCCGGCGTGATCGAAGCTTACCGCCAGCCGTCCCAACGGGAGCACATTATGCGGCACACGGGGATGCTTCTCTTGATATGCCAGCGTTACGTGTCCAAAACATCAGCAAAGGCTTCCAGATCCTTGGCAACGAAGTCCCAATCCTGCTCGGCAGAAAGATCGCTCGTTTGTTTGGGGCCGTGTTCGGTAATGCGGGGCACGCAAGCAGTCCTGAAGCCGCAATTCCTCGCGGCGAGAAGATCGCTGTTGTGCGCGGCCACCAGACAGACCTCGTCAGGACGCATTCCCAGTATCTCCGCGGTCCTCAGATAGGCTTCAGGGGTCGGCTGATAGGCGCGAGCGACTTCGGCACCCAGGATGGCGTCCCATGGCAGGTTTGACCGCCTGGCAATGTCGATCATCAGGCTGATGTTGCCGTTTGAAAGCGGAGCTATGATGAAACCGGACTTCAGCCGCCGAAGACCGGAAACGACGTCGGGCCAGGGGTCGAGCTTGTGCCAGGCCATGTTCAACGCGTCAATTTCCGAGGACGGGATCGTCTCTGGATCGAGCCCGACATCCAACAACGTCAATTCCAGATTCTCCCGATGCAGAACGTCCAGCCGGGTAAAAGGCCGGCGGCCACTGCGCACTTCCTCCATCGACGGGGAATAACGGCGGCGCCAGGCATCGGCGAACTCTGCCGGATCGCAAGCTACTTCGTATCGGCGGAGGAATGGCGCCACTTCACGCGCAACGCCGCCGCGCCAATCGACAAGGGTGCCAAAAACATCGAACACGAGGGCTCGCACGCCTTTCAGGATCATGGCGCCAAATCTCCGCTGTCAGTCTGAGACAATACCCGGTCGAGAGCAGCGATGAGCGTCCTGTCCGCGTCCTTCGCTATGCTCGCGAAGATTTGGGAGGCTGCATCGAAAATGCCGGAGGCCGGATCGTTTTCTCCCAGGAAAGCGGTGATCTCGCGCATTTCCGGAACCCATCGGTAGGCTTTGCCATACATGTCCGGAATAGCATGCATCAACTGGCCCCGGAGGTTGGGGAGGCTTTCACTCATTTGCTGCGACAGGGCCTGTGCGCAGCCGGCGCGCTCCGAAGCCAGAAACATCGCGGTCCCCAAAGCAACAAGTCCTTTGTTGATCCCGGCGTAGACCATCTTCAATGCCGATGCTGCACCCACCGGACCATCGATCTGGCGCAGCTTCAGGCCAAAGCTGGCGAGGACATCGGCACGACCGTCCGGGTCGCCGCTGATGTAGAATGTCGGGCCGTCCCGGCCCTGTTGCGGAGGAAGGCCGATGATCGCTCCATCCAGCACATCGCAGCCCGTTCCGGACAGTGCCGCCGACACGTCTTGCATGGTAGCCGGATTGATCGCGTTGAAATCGATGAACGCCGGTTTCGTCGGGCTCTGGCGCAGCACGGGTGCCAGCATTTGCGCCAGACCGATCGCCGCGTCCGGCGGAACGATCGACAGGATGAGGTCGCAGCCGGGCAGATCGGACAGGTCGGCGGCGATCATGCCTGCATCGCGTGCGCGCAACGTGCTCCGCTCACTGCGGCTGTCGATGACGGTCAGAACCTGCGCGCCTCTGCCGACAAGTTCGCGTGCGACAGCACTTCCCATCGCTCCCGGCGCGATGACGGCGAGACGCGTTGTCATCTGGTCTCCCTTCAGGTTGCCATCGTTGTGCTTTGAACTGTACATTCATCAAACGAGATTGTTTATGATATCTGCGATCTCGAATCTGGATGACAAAATGAACACGCTCGATCTCGATGCGGTGAAAATCTTCCTGATGATCGTCGAATTGCGCAGCTTCACCAAGGCAGCGGCGGCAATGGATCTGGCGCAGTCGGCGGTCAGCACAAAGCTCCGGAAACTGGAAACGGAACTCGGCCACCAACTGGTCGAGCGTACCCCGCGTTCCGTGCAGCTATCGGCAGCCGGTGCAATGTTTCTCCAGCCTGCCCGCGACCTGATCACTGCCCATGATCTGGCCCTGAGCTCCTTCGGCAGCCGACAAAGAAGGCTCTCCATTGGCTTCAGCAATCATATCTTCGGTCCGCAGATCCCGGCGATGCTTTCCCGCCTGCATTCTCAGGATCCCGGCCTCGTTCTGGAAATGAAAGTCGGTACGACCCGTGAAATCATGGAAGCAATGGATTGTGGTTCGATCGGTGCGGCCTTCGTGCTCCCGCTCGATGAAACGAGACGCGGGGGAGAGGTCGTCGGACAACAGGCGTTCGGCTGGATGGCAGCACCGGGATGGACATGGGACCGTTCGACGTCCTTACCCATCGTCGTTCAGCCTAGCCCCTGCGCCGTCCGGGCGATGACAATCCGTGCGCTTGAGGATGCATCTATTCCATGGATGGAAGCCTTCGTCGGCGGCGGGGTTGCGACGATTGCGGCTGCCGCCGCCGCGGGGCTGGCTGTTGCCGCCCTTGGGCGGCAGGTCGCACCAGCGGACGTGATCGACATGGGGGCGGCGCTGCACCTGCCACCATTGCCTGCTCAGGATATCCTTCTGTATTCCAGCTTGTCTGACGGAGCTTCGAGAAAGTCGCTGCGTCTGATCGGCGCTATGTTCGGCTCGGTCCTGTGACGCGGCACAGAGGAAAAGTCGCCTGACGTCATAAAGATCAGCGATTTCACACCGTTTCCCCTCAGCTTTGGATCAGGAAGGGGAGGGGAAATCGCTGGTCGACTGCGTATCCGACGCAAACAAGGTCGAGCAGTGTCAAGGCTGCGCCATGCGAATTGTCCTGCCCCGATCGGGAGCAACGAGGCCTCCGCGCTCCATGAAGGTTGCAAAGCGCCCCGTGTCGCGCTCGCTCGTCGGCTCGCGGTCATCATGCATGCCATGCTGCGCGATGGCACTTTGTTCCAGGCGTGAGGTAGGATAGAACCAGTTTGCCAGCGGTGCAGCGTCAAAGCTGATCCGAGGGCGGTGTCCGCAGAGGGAACGCAGGGACGAACGATCTGCGAAGGCAGTCAGTTGTTTCAAAGCCCGCACCGAGTCAATGCAACGTTCGCCTCTGTGAGACCCGATACAGCACGACCAAGCTCCAGTTCGGCCAGATCCATGAGAACCTTAAACGATCGGCACCGCCTAGCAACTGCAATTACAGATCCTGACCCTGAAGCGCGGGGGCGTCGCGGCGCTCGATTGCATGCATGCCACGAAAGACTATGGGCAGGGCATTGGTCATCGGCTAGATCGGGGCTGATCCGTTGCTCCTGAAAGATAGCGCAGTCCCTCTGAAGGTCATCACCAAAGCAGCCCCAGGAGGCTGTTCGCCCACTTGACGTATTGCCATGCAACCAAGTGTACCCGCGCTATCGCTTGGGAAGGTCAGCAAGTAATGCTGGTCTCGATCAGACTGACGCCATGACGTTCGCATGTGGAACGGAGATTCGGATCGTCGATCCGATCAGTGACGAAGAAATCGATCACATCCATTCCACACACGCGCACTGGAGCCGAGCGCCCCACCTTGCTGGAATCAGCTACAAGGATCACCTTGCGCGCGTTACGGATGATCGTCTGCGAGACTTCCACTTCATCGATCGCGAAATCGAGCAGACTTCCGTCAATATCGATCGCCGAGATGCCGATGAGCGCATAGTCGACGCGAAAATTTTCGATGAAGCGCATTGCGAGCGCTCCCACCACGGCACGATCGCCGGTGCGCACCTTGCCGCCTACGCAGACAAGTTCCATCGCCTGATGATCTGAAAGGGTGTCAACGACGTTGAGATTGTTCGAGACCACCATGAGGTTGCGATGATGCACAAAATTTGCAGCCACAGCCTCGGTTGTGGTGCCGATATTCACGAACAGGGAAGCGCCATTGGGGATCAGCGCGGCAGCTGCTGCCCGGCTCTGTTGCAAAAATCGTGAAGCTTGAGCATGCTTGGCGGAGATTGGACGGACGGAACGATGACGGATTTCAAGTGGCGCCATTTCCAGGGTGATGTGATCCTGTGGGCGGTGCGCTGGTATTGT
>NZ_QLJK01000035.1:0-51138 GCF_003950715.1 Sphingomonas sp. S-NIH.Pt3_0716
GGCCTCCTGCCATTTGTGCAGCGTGAGTGATTGTAGGCTGCCGACCGGGAAGCGCACCAGCAACGCCTGCGCCAGACGCTGCGCCTGATCGTGCAGGCCGGCGGCGGTCAGGCAATGATCGCCGTCGATCAGCAGGATGCGGTCGGGCGTATCGCGCGCTGCATGCGCCAGCGCATCGGCAGCGGTGTCCGATCGCCACCAGCCATCGGCATAGGCCTGCGCCGCCTGATCGGCGTCCCAGCGTATGTCCCACCCTGCGGCGGTGATCCGCCGTCCTGCTCCTGTCCCGGCCATGCTCGCTCCGCTGTCGATGGATGAGCCATGCGAAAGAAGCGCCGACCGGGCAAGCGTAGCGCCGATCCAACGTCCCCGCGATCAAATCGGCGAGCCGGTTCCGACCCTTCCGATCCTCCTTTATGGCCGACCCGATCCGTTTCGAGAGGGCAGCATGCGCATAGTCGACAATTTCATCGGGGGGCAGCATCGCGCATCGGCGTCGACGCGCCTGGGCGACATCTTCAACCCCGCCACCGGCCAGGTGCAGGCGCAAGTCCGCCTGTCGGCGCCCAGCGAACTGGATGAAGCGGTCGCCAATGCGCAGGCCGCGCAGCCCGCCTGGGCGGCGATGAACCCGCAGCGCCGCGCCCGCGTGATGTTCAACCTCAAGGCGCTGATCGAACAGCATATGGACGAGCTGGCCGAATTGCTGTCGGTCGAGCATGGCAAGGTCCATTCCGATGCCAAGGGCGATATCCAGCGCGGCCTCGACGTGGTCGAATTTGCCTGTGGCATCCCGCATCTGCTGAAGGGCGAATATACTGAGGGGGCGGGTCCGGGCATCGACGTCTATTCGCTGCGTCAGCCGATCGGCATCGCGGCGGGCATCACCCCGTTCAACTTCCCGGCGATGATCCCGATGTGGATGTTCGCCCCGGCGATCGCCTGCGGCAATGCCTTCATTCTGAAGCCCAGCGAGCGCAATCCTTCTGTGCCGGTGCGCCTTGCCGAACTGGCGATGGAGGCGGGCCTGCCGGCCGGTATCCTGAACGTCGTCCATGGCGACAAGCAGGTGGTGGACGCGATCCTCGATCATCCTGCGATCAAGGCGGTCAGCTTCGTCGGCTCGTCCGACATCGCCCAATATGTCTATGGCCGGGGCGCTTCGAACGGCAAGCGCATGCAGTGCATGGGCGGCGCCAAGAATCACGGCATCGTCATGCCCGACGCCGATCTGGATCAGGCGGTCGCCGACATTCTCGGCGCGGCCTATGGTTCGGCGGGCGAACGCTGCATGGCGCTGCCGGTGGTGGTGCCGGTGGGCGAGCAGACGGCGGTGGCGCTGCGCGCCAAGCTGGAAGCAGGTATCGCCGGGCTGCGCGTCGGCGTGCCGAGCGATCCCGATGCCCATTATGGCCCGGTGGTGAGCGCCGCGCACAAGGCGCGGATCGAAAATTACATCCAGATGGCGGTCGACGAAGGCTCCGAGCTGGTGATCGACGGCCGTGGCTTCGCCCTTCAGGGCTATGAGGATGGCTTCTTCCTCGCCCCGACCCTGCTCGACCGCGTGACGCCGCAGATGAAGAGCTATCAGGAGGAGATTTTCGGTCCCGTCCTGCAGATGGTCCGCGCCGAAACGTTCGAGGAAGCGATCAGCTATCCGACCAAGCATCAATATGGCAACGGCGTCGCGCTCTTCACCCGCAATGGCGATTTCGCGCGCCGCTTCTGCGCCAATGTCGAGGTCGGCATGGTCGGGATCAACGTGCCGATCCCGGTGCCGGTCAGCTATCACAGCTTCGGCGGCTGGAAGCGCTCGGGCTTCGGCGACATGAACCAATATGGCATGGACGGCGTGCGTTTCTACACGCGGGTCAAGACCGTGACCCAGCGCTGGCCGAGCGGCGGCGCGGTGCTGGATCAGAGCTTCGTCATCCCGACTATGGGCTGACGCGTCTCCTGGGAAGGAGAAGACGAGGGCGGGCCGGGCAACCGGACCCGCCCTTGGTCCTTTTGCCGCGTGGTGAAACGCGCGCCGGCCGCTATAGGTTAGGGATCGACCACAGGAGAGAGGCGATCCATGACCCCAAAGGGCGACCAGGCATTATATCAGCAGACACGGCGTTCGGCGCAGGAGGCGGCGGCGCTGATCCCGTCGGGCGCCAAGATCTGCATGGCATTGGGGACGGGCCAGCCGCCCGCCTTGCTCGCCGCCCTTGCCGAACGCGCCCGGTCCGCTTCTGTCGCCGATCTGCGCATCTATTACATGCTCTGCACCGGGATCGCCGGGGCCAGTGTGTTCGACTTCGCGCTGCGCGACCGGATCACGCCGATGAGCCTGTTCCATGGCGGCGTCGAACGGACGCTGGATCGCCAGCATGGCGACGCGCATCTGCCGATGGTGGATTTCCTGCCCTGCCATTTCAGCCAGGTGCCGCGCGCCATGGTCGAGCATGTCGGCGTCGACACGCTGATCGCGACGGTCGCGCCGATGGATGCGGACGGCAATTTCAGCCTGGGAACCGATGTCGACTATGCGCTGGCGGTGGCGCGCAAGCCGGGCACCCGGATCATCCTGGAGGTCAATGCGCATATGCCCTATGTCCAAGGCGACTGCATGATCCCCTTGTCGGCCGTGACCGCGCTGGTCGAGCATGATGTCGCGCTGCCGACGCTGCCGGCCATCACCCGCACGGCGGTCGACGACGCGATCGGCGCCACCGTCGCCGGGCTGATCCGCGATGGCGACTGCCTGCAGATGGGGATTGGCGCGCTGCCGGAGGCGGTGTGCGCGGGTCTCGCCAACCATCGGCATCTGGGCATCCATACCGAGATGATGACCACGGGCCTTGCCGGGCTGATGCAGTCGGGCGTGGTCGACAATAGCCGCAAGCAGATCCATGCCGGCAAGGCGATCTATACCTTCGCGCTCGGCGACCAGGCGCTTTATGATTTCCTGCACGACAATCCGGCGGTCGAGGCGCATCCGGTCGATTATGTGAACAACCCGTTCCTGATCGCGCGCAATGACAATATGGTGTCGGTGAACGCGACGTTGCAGGTCGATTTCCACGGCGCCTGCAATTCCGAATTCGTCAACGGGCGACAGTTTAGCGGCACCGGCGGACAGGTGGATTTCGTGCGCGGCGCCTATGCTTCGCGTGGTGGACGATCGATCATCGCCTGCCACTCGACCGCGGCGAAGGGCACGATTTCCCGCATCACCCCGCGTCTGGACGGGCCGGTGACGACGCCGCGCATGGACACGCATCTGATCGTCACCGAATATGGCCTGGCCGACCTCAAGGGCAAGTCGGTGGGCGAGCGGGCCAAGGCCCTGATCGCCATCGCCCATCCCGATTTTCGCGAACAGCTGGACCGCGCCGCGTTCGACGCCGGGCTGTTTGCCGGCTGATCAGCGCGGGCGGATCGTCAGCCATTGCGAGACGGTGCCGATCGCGCCGTCCCGGTCATGCAGGATGCTGTGGGTAAGGCCGATGCCGTCGGCGCCGAAGGAAACGGTGACATCGCAACCCAGCCATTCGCCGACCGGCGCGCGGAAGATATGGGCGGTGAGGTCCAGATTGGGGAAGGCGGCGTCGGCGGTCGATACCAGGGGTGCCAGGCCATTGGCGGTATCGACCAGCCCCATGGCGCGGGCGAGCGGTGATACTGCCTCATCCGCGATCAGCGCATGGGGTGTGCGGATCCAGCCAATGGCGCGGCCCGGCGCGACATATTGGCGGCGGGCATCGATGCTGGCGATGAAGCCGCCGGGCCATTCGCCGGTGCCGTCCCAGGGTGCCATGGTTTCCGGGCCGGGAATGGGATCGAAGCCGCCGCCGGCGATCGCGCTTGTGTCATAAGCCTGGGCCAGCCAGGCGCGCAGCAGGATTGCCGGCCGGCCGCCATGGCTGAGCCGCGCTTCGACCAGTTCGATGGTGCGGCCGGGTCGGATGACGCTGACGTCGATTTCGACCGTATCGAGCGGGATGGTGCCCAGGATATCATAGGACAGGCGCCCCAGTTGCAGCGGATCGGGCCGGCGGGATTTGGCGTCCACCTCGATCGCATGGGCCAGCAGGCCGATCGCGGGGGCAACATGCTGCTCCGTCACGTTCCAGGCGCCGCCGACCAGTTCCGTCGGGGTGAAATGGCGGGCATCAAGCCGCCGGAAATAGGCCATGGGATCCTCTTCATTGCCGTCTGGGCGGGTCGGAGTTCCCCTATCAGCTGGAACCGTCCGCCCGCAAGCTGACGGCGATGATGACAGTCCGGCGTCGGTCGGATGACGATTGCCGCCTTCAAAATTTAACCCCACTGCCGCGCGAACGACACGAGCGTGACTCATGCGCCTGCTAGGGAGGAGGCAGGGGAATGAGGGATGGCGAAGCCTTTGCGTGCCATATTGGTCGCGAGCCTGGCGGTGTTGGCCGCTACGGGATCGCAGGGCGAAAGCCGGCGGAGCGATACTGCCGGGCTGGCGGTGACCGCGCCACAGCCGGATAGGCCGCTGTCGGTGATGACCTATAATGTGATGGGCCTGCCCTGGCCGATCGCCCTTGGCCGGGACGAGGCACTGGGCCGCATCGCCGATCGGCTGGCGGCGCTGCGCCGGGCCGGGCGCCAGCCGCATATCGTCCTGCTGCAGGAAGCCTTTTCGCCGCAGGCCGCGCAACTGGCGCGCCGTGCGGGCTATGCCCATGTCGCGATCGGGCCGGACAGCGGGTTGCGCACGGCGATTGCGGCGGGATCGGATGACCGCAACTTTCTGCAGGCGGCGCGCTGGGACCGGGGCGAGACGGTGCCCAAGCAGTTGAACAGCGGTCTGCTAATCCTGTCCGATTATCCGATCACCGGCATCGATCGCATGGCCTTTCCCGATTTCGCCTGCGCCGGCTTCGATTGCCTGGCGAACAAGGGCGTGCTGATCGCTCATCTGGCGGTGCCGGGCTTCGACCGGCCAGTCAGCATCGTTAACACCCATCTCAACGCGCGCAAGGCGGCAGGCGTGGCGATCGCCCGGTCGCAGCGGGCGTTTGATCGGCAGGCCGGGCTGCTGGCCGACTTCGTGCGCGCCCATGTTCCCGCCGGACAGCCGATGATCCTGGGCGGCGACCTTAATATCGGCGGCGATCGCAACCGCATCCATGCCTTCTTCACCCGCTGGGCGCGGGCGGGCATGGGCTTTGTCGCGGCGCATCTGGGCGGCGCACGTCGGGCTCTGGCGGACAGCCTGCCATCCGATGCCGGCACGCACCGGGATCTCGAACAGGCGAGCGCGCGCGGCAAGGACTGGCTGTTCGCGCGCGACGATCGTGGTCGGCCGATGCGGGCCATCCACGCGGCCGTGCCCTTTGGTACGGAAGTGGAGGGCGCGCCACTGTCCGACCATTTCGGTTACATGATCGCCTATGAACCCGAACGTCGCGCCGGGGCCGCTATCCAATTGGCGCAGGTGGCGTCATGACGATGATCCGCTGGATGTTGGTGCCGCTGGCAGCCCTGGCGTTCGCGGTCCCCGCATCGGCGCAGACGATTACCCCCGATCATGGCGGCTTTGTGCTGAAACGGCCCTTGCGTTTTTCCCTGCTGCCCGCACCGCTGGACGGTGCAGCGAAGCCAGCGCGCATCTATGCGGTCGAGCTGGCGCCATCGCCGGCCGAGCCGGCGGCGATCGGCATCGCCGTCCAGCGCAAGCGCAACCGGATGGTGGCGCTGCCGGCTCGTCGGATCGGTACGGTCCCCCTGCCTACCGACCTGTCTGGCGATGCCCAGCCGCGCAGCAGTCTGATGCTGGTCGACGCCCATGGCAGCCTGCCACTGGCGGATGGCTTGCAGGCTGAGCTGGGCTGGCAGGGGGCCAAGCTCAACAATCGCGGGGCCAATGTGACCGCGCTCTATGGCAGCGACGCAATCAAGAGCCGCGACCTGTTCTTGCCGACGGGGCGGCTGGCCTATGACGCCGCGCCCGGCGTCACCCTGCGCGCGGATTATCGCGAGACGATAGAGGCCTATGCCGGGGTCGGCCTGTCGGGTGCGCTGGGGCTGACGCGGGAGGCGTTCCGCACATTTCAGGCCGGTTTGCGGCCGGAACGCGACAGCCGCATGCGGCTGGGCAGCGACTGGATGGTGGCGCCGGACCTGACGTTGGCGGTCGATGCCTTTGACGGCGAGATCGAGGACCGGCTGGCCTTTGTCGAGGACGGCTATCTGCCGGTCAATCGCGGGTCGGCGCATGTGCGGGGGCTGGCGATGCGGGCGGAGCATCGGCTGACGCCCGCGCTCAGCCTGTCGGTGCACTACCATGTGGCGCGACTGCGCCAGGAACAGGGCGGCCGCGTGCAGGAGCAGCAGCTGATGCTGGAAGGACTGTGGGCGCAGGGGCCATGGCGATGCCGGGTTGCTGCGGCGCAGAGCAGCGCGCCGGCGCTGATGCAGGATGATGCTGGCCTGCGGCTGGAGGCCGGAGTCGATTATGCGTTGACCGGGCGTCGACCGATGCGGGTCGGCCTGCACCTCACCGACCCCGGCCAACTGGCGAGCAGCAGGCTGATGCGCGTTGATGCCTCCGGCGCGGCGCGGCCGGAGGATCAGGCACAGGCGCTGATGCTGACCGCCGCCCTCGCCTGGTAAGGCAAAGGGCGGCGGAAAGCACCTCAGTAAAGCGTCTCAGTTCAGGGCATAGGCGATCAGTTCATCACCCACTGGCGTCTGCATGAAATGATGACCACCGGCCATGATGACCAGATATTGCTTGCCATTCTGGCTGTAGGTCATCGGCGTCGCCTGACCACCGGCGGGCAGCACATCCTGCCACAGCGTCTTGCCGGTCTTGAGGTCGATCGCGCGGATCAGATTGTCGGTCGCGGCGGCGACGAAGATCAGCCCGCCGGCCGTTACCACCGATCCGCCATTATTGGGCGTGCCGATCGTCAGCGGCAGCATCGAGGGGATGCCGAACGGCCCGTTGGTGCGCGCGGTGCCGAAGGGACGATCCCAGATGGTCTTGCCGGTGGCGATGTCGATCGCGCGGATGCCGCCATAGGGGGGCTGCTTGCAGAGCAGGCCGGTGAAGGGCAGGCGCCAGCCGGCATTGACGTCGATCGCATAGGGGGTGTGCGCCTGCGGATCGCCCGCGCCTTCCGCCCCGCCAATTTCGCCGCGTGCCTGGTCGCGCGGTGCCCAGCCCTTCTTGTTGGCTTCCTTGCGAGGCACCAGCCGGACATAGTTGGGCATGTCGTTATAATTGGCGACGATCACCCCGCGCGCCGGATCGACGGCGATGCCACCCCAGTCGGTGCCGCCATTATAGCCGGGATATTCGATCGAGCGCTTGTCGGCTTCGGGCGGAGTGAAGAAGCCCTTGTAGCTCGCCCGGCGGAACTGGATGCGGCAGATCATCTGGTCGATCGGCGACATGCCCCACATGTCCTTTTCGGTAAGGTCGGGTTTGCGCAGCGTGTGGTAGAGCGAGATGCGCTGGGTGGCGGCGCGCTGCTCCGGCTCGACACCGATCTGCGGTGCCTTGATATCACCGATCGGGGTCAGCGGCCGGCCGGTGCGGCGGTCGAGGACATAGATGTCGCCCTGCTTGCTGGGCAGCAGCATCGCCGGCACCGGACCCCGCGCCGTCGGGAAATCGATCAGGGTCGCCTGGGCGCCGAAATCATAGTCCCACACATCCTTGCGCACTGCCTGGAAATTCCAGCGCGGCTTGCCGGTCATCACGTCGATCGCGACCAGCGAGGTGGCGTAGCGATTTTCCTCCGGCCGGCGCAGGCTGCTGTAATAATCGGCGGCGCTGTTGCCCATCGGCAGATAGACGAGGCCAAGCTGCTCGTCGCCCGAGGCGATCGTCCACATGTTCGGGGTGCCGCGGGTGTAGGTCTGGCCGGCCGGCGGCGG
This sequence comes from Sphingomonas sp. S-NIH.Pt3_0716, assembly GCF_003950715.1. Lineage (NCBI taxonomy): Bacteria > Pseudomonadati > Pseudomonadota > Alphaproteobacteria > Sphingomonadales > Sphingomonadaceae > Sphingomonas > Sphingomonas sp. S-NIH.Pt3_0716. The sequence continues at coordinate 7,906 of NZ_QLJK01000035.1, forward strand.
ACCGCTGCGTTCCGGGTGCATCATGTCCCAGGCCCAGCGCATCTTGCCCGTGACCGCGTCATAGGCCTGGATCACGCCGGACGGCGCCCAGCGATCCTGCCCGTCCAGCACCTGATGGCCGGTGACGATGACGCCGCGCACGATGGTCGGCGGCGAGGTGATGGAGACATAGCCCGGAGGGACGCGGCCCATGCCGTCGGTGATGCGGACCTGGCCATTGCTGCCAAAGTCGCGGCACTGCTGGCCGGTGCGGGCGTCAAGCGCCATGATCCGTGCGTCGAGCGTGCCGAGGATGATGCGCTGGGCGCAGGGCGCGTCGTCCGCGGCGCCGGGCACGGCATAATAGCTGACGCCGCGACAGGCGGCGGTGTATGGAATGGCCTCGTCCGACACCTTGGGATCGAAGCGCCATTTCTGCTTGCCGGTGGCGGGATCGAGCGCGATCACCATGCTCTTGGGCGTGCAGACATAGAGGGTGTCGCCGATCTTGAGCGGCGTGTTTTCCGCGCCATAGGTGTTGCGGATCTGGGCCGAGGCCGGCAGGTCCCCGGTGTGGATCAGCCAGGCGCGCTTGAGGTTTCCGACATTGGCCGGCGTGATCTGGGCGAGCGGCGAGTAGCGCCGGGCGCTGTTGGTGCCGCCATAGGCCGGCCAGTCGGCGCCGGTAGTGCCGATCGAGGGATCGGCCATGGCGTAGCGGGCGTCGGGCAGACCCTGCAGCATCGGCGGGATGAAGTTGCCGGCGATGCTCCAGAAAAAGCCGATGGCGACAGCGAAAGTGACAGCCACACCGACCCATGCACGGCGCCAGCGACCGGCGCTGCGGTCGAGCGTCGGCCAGACCAGTTGCAGCGCGATCAGGAGGACCAGCGGGGCGACGACGCGCGGCACCAGTGCCCAGGGATTGAGGCCCACTTCCCAATAGGCCCAGAGCAAAGTGACAGCGAAGATGACAATGTAGAGCCAGCCGCCCACCTTGCGCCCGCGCGCCAGCAGCACGCCCGCGACGATCAGGGCGATGCCGGTGACCAGATAATAAGGCGAGCCGCCCGAGATCAGCAGCCAGGCGCCGCCGCCGGTCAGCACCAGCCCGATAAGGCCGAAGACGATGCCCAATATCAGGGCGGCGATCGATCGGCGGGGCGGTGCGTTTGTCATGGTCGGATACTCCCTGGGCAGGAGGCACGGGCAGGTGCCGGTTTACAAAGGAGAAACCGACCAGCTTCGTTCCAGACATGAACAAAATTTCATCTTCGTGGCGCGATTGTAGCGCGTATGCAATGCTAATGCGTTTGACTCGCATTCTGGACATGCCTAACGCGCGGCGCAGATAGAGAGCCATCGGGGAAATCAAAATGCGTCTGTCCTTGCGCCGCCTCCTGTTGAGCAGCGGCTTTGCCCTTGTCGTGATGCCGCATGCCGCCCACGCGGCAGAAGCGGACAATGCCGCAGAGGACGCGTCGCGGATCGTCGTGACCGCCGCCAACCAGCCGTCCAGTTCCGCCACTGCCCTGTCGCTGTCGGTGCGCGAGACGCCGCAGTCGGTGACGATCATCAATCGCGAGCGGATCGAGGATTTCGCGATCACCAATGTCAACGACCTGCTCGACCAGACGATCGGCATCAATGTCGAGCGCGTCGAGACGGACCGCACCTATTTCAACTCGCGCGGTTTCGACGTGTCCAACTTCCAGGTCGATGGTGTCGGCCTGCCGCTCGCCTGGGGCATCCAGTTCGGCGACCTCGACACCGCCCTGTTCGAGAATGTCGAGGCGGTGCGCGGCGCCAATGCGATCATGACCGGCATCGGCAATCCGTCGGCGACGATCAACTATGTCCGCAAGCGGCCGCTCGACGAGTTCCAGGCCAAGGGCACGGCCCAGGTCGGCTCGCGCGACCTGTGGCGCGTGGAGGGCGACGTCAATGTCCCGGTGACCGATACGGTATCGGCGCGCTTCATCTATGCGCATGAGGATCGCGATACCCATCTGGACTATAACCACATCAATCGCGACGTCTTTGGCGCGATCGTCGCCTGGCAGGTGACCCCCGATCTCAAGGCGACGGTCGGATATACGCGCCAGGAAAATGACGCCGACGGCGTGCTGTGGGGGGCGATGCCGCTGGTGTTCACCGACGGCACCCGGATCGACTATGCGCGCTCGGCGACAACCTCGGCCGACTGGACCTATTGGAACACGAAGGACCAGAATAGCTTTGGCGAGCTGGTCTATACCATGGGCCAATGGACGCTGAGCGGGATGTTCACCTACAAGCGCTTCCAGGAGAATGCGAAGCTGCTCTATGCCTATGGCTATCCCGACAAGGAGACCGGCGAGGGCGTCTATGGCATGGCGGGCATCTACCCGTCCGACTATAAGCAATATCTGGGCGATTTCAGCGCCACCGGTCCGTTCAGCCTGTTCGGCCGCGAGCACAAGCTGGTGCTGGGCCTCTCCTATGCCAAGTCGAACGCCAAGGAGTGGGAGAATTTCGCCGAGGACAGCGCGCTGGTCTATCCGTCGGTCTATGACTGGGGCAGCGCGCAGGTGACCGAACCGGATTATCCGGGCGAATATCTGGCCGCCAAATATAGCGACGAGCTGACTCGCCTCTATGGCGCGGCCCATCTCAACTTCACTGACCAGCTGAAGGGCGTGGTCGGCGCCAGCGCGATGTGGATCAAGTCGTCCGGCTATTCCTATGGCACCGACCAGGCGCGCGACGACCACAAGATCAGCCCCTATCTCGGCCTGCTCTATGACGTGACGCCCAACGTCACCCTCTATGCCAGCTATACCGACATCTATAATCCGCAGGCGGAGGTCGACGCCAATAATCGCAAGCTGGACCCGGCCAAGGGCACCAGCATCGAGGGCGGCATCAAGAGCAGCTGGTTCGGCGATCGCCTCTATGCCACCGCCACCGTGTTCCGCGCCAAGCAGAAGGGACTGGCCGACTATGCCGGCACCTTTGGCGAGGATGGACCGGGCAAGGCCGGCGGCAGCTATTATGCCGGCGTCGATACCACCTCGACCGGTTTCGAGCTGGAAGTGGCGGGCAAGATCACCGACCAGTGGACGCTGAGCGGTGGCTATACCCAATATGATATCGAGGATGACGAGGGCAACGACACCCGCACCTGGTTGCCGACCAAGTCGCTGAAGCTGGCCACCACCTATCAGGTGCCGCAGCTCAACGACCTGAAGCTGGGCGTGCAGCTGCGCTGGCAGAATGCGATCAAGACGACGCTGACCGATGTCTATGACGGCGATGTTTACATGGGCGATGTGGTCGTTAAGCAGAAGAGCTATGCCGTGCTCGACCTGATGGCGGGTATCCGGGTGGTCGATCATCTGCGGGCGAGCGTGAACGTGAAGAATGTCACCAACACCAAATATCTGGGCAGCCTGATGTGGGGCCAGGCCTTCTATGCCGCGCCGCGCACGGCGGTGTTCACCTTGAGCGTCGACTATTGACGAAGGCGGCGGCTCTGCGCGCCCGTAGCGGCTGGCGTTATCGCGGCAATGTCGCGCTGCGCACGCTGGCGGGCACAGTGGGCGCCTATGCGGTTGCGGCGCTGGCGGCGATGTTGCTGGCCCGCACCCTGCCGATGGGCCGGCTGGAGGCTGTCACGGTCGCGACCATGTTCTCCTATCTGTTCGCCCCGGCGGTCAGCGTCTGGGCCTTTCTCGCGCGTGGGCCCTGGGTCGCTCTGGGCGGCGTGATAGTTCTTTCCGCACTGTTGGCGGGGCTGGTCTGGACGAGCGGAGGCTTTGCATGAGCGGGGCATCGGCCATGGTGCGCGACGGCGTGCGGCAGGCGATGGCCTGGCTGCACGGCTGGACCGGGCTGCTGCTGGGCTATGTGCTGTTCGTCATATGCCTGGCCGGGACGCTCAGCGTCTTCAAGCCGGAAATCGGCCGCTGGATGCGGCCCGAAGTGACGGCGCAGGCGGATAGCAAGAGCGCGATCGTCGCGGCGACCGGCTGGCTGTCGAAACATGCGCCGGGTTCCACCGGCTGGTATCTGACCGCGCCTGACGGCCGGGCCAACACGGTCGAGGCCTCCTATGACCAGGGCAGCGATTATCTGTATCGCGCGCTCGATCCGGTGACCGGCGCGCCGGTCGCGCGCGAGACGCTGGGCGGCGAATTCTTCTACCGCCTCCATTTCGAGCTGGAAATTCCCTATCCCTGGGGCCGGCTGCTCGCCTCGCTGGCGGCGATGGTCATGCTGGTCGCGCTGGTCACCGGCATCATCGCGCACAAGCGCATCTTCAAGGACTTCTTCACCTTCCGCCCGGCCAAGGGGCAGCGGTCCTGGCTCGACGGGCATAATGCGACCGGCGTGCTCGCCATGCCCTTCCACCTGATGATCACCTTCACCGGGCTGCTGACGCTGGCGTCGCTCAACATGCCCTGGCCGATCAGTGCCGGCTATGGTGACAAGGTGATGGAGATGTACGAGGCGCTGGCGCCGGGTTCGGTGACCCGTCCGGCGGCCGGAAAGCCCGCGTCGCTGGCGCCGATCGCACCGATGCTGACGGCGGCCGAGCGCGCATTTGGCGGCGGCCATGTCGGCCGCGTCTATGTGTTCAATCCCGGCGACGCGGCATCGGTCGTCACCGTCTACCAGTCCGATGCCGACACGATCGGCTATATGCGGGGGCAGGCGAGTTTCGACGGCACCACCGGCCGGCTGCTCAAGAGCTGGGTCGAACGGCGGCCGGCGATGCGCACCTATCAGGTCGCCTATGGGCTGCACATGGCCCGCTTCGCGCCGATGGCGACGCGCTGGCTCTATGTGCTGGGCGGGACGATGCTGACGCTGGCGATCTCGACCGGCATGGTGCTGTGGATCGCCAAGCGGCGCGAGCGCCAGCCGCTCTCGATCGGCAATCGCATCCTTGAACGGCTGAATGTCGGCGTGATCACCGGCGTGCCGTTGGGTGCCGTGGCCTATTTCATCGCCAATCGCCTGTTGCCGATCGGCATGGCGGGGCGCCCCGACGCGGAAGTGTCCGTGGCCTTGTGGACGGCGGCGGCGGCCGTGCTGGCCGGGCTGGCGCTGCGACCGGCCATCGGCTGGCCGCTGATGATGGGGCTGCTCGCCTTTGCCAGTGTACTGGCGGCGGTGCTGGGGCCGGTCTGGTCGACCGAACCGGTCCTGCTGGCCGGCAATCTTCTGTTCCTGGCCATGGCGGCCGCGCTTGCGCTGATCGTGCGTCGGCAGATGCGGCGGCGCAATGCGCCAACGCCAGCGCGACGGCGGATGCGGGAGCAGCCGGCATGATCGTCGCGGGACTGCTCTATATCGGCTTCTTCGCATTGGCGGCGGCGATGACGCGGCATGGACCGGCGCTGCTTGGTCCATGGCAACGCCATGGGCTGGCCCGGCATCTGCCGCTGCTCGGCTGGAGCGCGATTGCCCTGTCGCTGATCGGTGCGATCCTGGCCGGCACCGACGGGATCGGCATCGTCACCTGGTGCGGGCTGCTGCCGCTGATGGCGGGGGCGGTGCTGCTGGCGCTGACCTATGGCCCCCGGCTGGCGCGCGGCGGGCTGCTGGTGGCATTGGCGCTGATGGTGGTCGGCGCGGTTTAGGCCGCCTTCATCTCGATACTGGCGATCAGCCCGCCATCGGGCGCATTGCGCAGCGCGACGATCGCACCGAAGCTGAGGCCCAGCGACCGCGCGATGGTGAGGCCGATGCCGGTGCCGTGCCGGCCGCCCGGCTGGCTGCTGGCGCCGCGGGTGAAGGGTTCGAACATCTGGTCCAGATCCTGCGGCGGGATGCCGGGGCCATGGTCGCGTATCTCGATCGTGACATGGCCGGGCGTGCGCAGGCAGCTGATCTCCGCGCATCCGCCATATTTTACGGCATTGTCGACCAGATTGCTCATGCAGCGGGTCAGCGCATTGGGCTTGACCCGGACCGACGCGCCGCAACCGGCGGCGAACTGGACGGGCGCGCCCAGCTCTTGCGCATCCTCGGCCATGCTGGCGAGCAGGGAATCAAGGTCGATCACCGACCATTCCTCATGCGTCTCGGTGCTGGCGGCAAGGTCCAGCCCTTCACGCACCAGCCGCTGCATCGCCTCATGATCCTGCAGCAGGCGGGCGCGCAGTTCCTCATTCTCGACCAGTTCCAGCCGCAGCCGCAGCCGGGTGAGCGGGGTCTGGAGATCATGGCTGATCGCCGCCAGCAACTGGGTCCGTTCGGTGAAGCCGGCGCGGACGCGGCGCTGCATCAGATTGAAGGTGGAGAGGGCGGCGCGCACCTCCTCCGGCCCGCGCTCGGGAATTTCCTCCGGGTCGCGGGACACGGAAAAGGCTTCGGCGGCCTGGGACAGGCGACGCAGCGGCTTGGCGGCGATCCGGCCGATCAGGATCGAGAGGCCGGCGGCCGAAAGCAGGATGACGACCAGATAGGCCGGGCTGAACAGCGAACTGGGCGGCCGGGCGAGGCGCGGGAAGGTGAGCGCCATGCCGCGGCGCTGGCCGGTCGCGTCGGTCATGCGCACGATCCAGCAATCGGGCCGGGGCGCATCGATCAGGCCGGCAGCCCGGCTGCGCCCGGCATCCTTGTCCGGGAAACAGAGGCCGAAGGGCACCTGTCCCGCCTCCGGCTGGGCGCGGGGGCCGAAACGCCGGGCGAGCGCGGCTTCGAGATCGGGATCGGGCTCGTTGATCGAGATGCCGTCAGGGGCGATGGAAGCGCCGACAATGCCATGATTTTCCAGCATCTGCTGGACGCGCACCGGATCGCGGCGCAGCCGGTCGGCGACGTCGAAGGCGCTGGCCAGCACGCGCTGGCGGCGGACCCGTTCGAAATCATGACGCCGCCCCTGTTCCGACACGGCGAGCGCGAGGATGGCCGAGAGCGAGATGCCGACGGTCAGCAGCACGAAAATATGCCCCGCCATCGAGCGGAAGAAATCCCGCACGCGCTGCACCGGCTGGCCGATCATTCGTAGCGCACCGGGCTGGCGAGGACATAGCCTTCGCCCCGAACGGTCAGGATCAGGTCGGCGCCGCCGGTGGCGCCGGCGAGCTTCTGGCGCAGGCGGCTGACCTGCAGGTCGATGGTGCGGTCGAAGGCGGCGGTGGCGCGCCGCTCGGGCAGCAACGTCTCGCGCGCCAGCACGACATTGGGCTCCTCTATGAAGCGGGAGAGCAGGCGGAATTCGGCGGAGGACAGCATCACCAGCCGGTCGTCCGGGGCGATCAGCCGGCGTTGCAGCAGATCGAGCCGCCAGGGACCGAAGACGGCATAGCGGGACTGGTCGGCGGGTGCCGGCGCCTCGACGCGGGGGCGGCGCAGCAGGTTGCGGATGCGCACCAGCAGCTCGCGCGGCTCGAACGGCTTGGTCAGATAATCGTCGGCGCCCAGTTCCAGCCCCAGCACCCGGTCGATCGCGCTGCCGCGCGCCGTCACCATGATGATCTGGATGCCCGACCCTTCGGCGCGCAGCTCGCGGCACAGCGACAGGCCGTCGCCATCGGGCAGGTTGAGATCGAGGACGATCAGGTCGACCGGCTGGTCGCGCAGGGCCTGGCGCAGTTCGGCCAGGTTCGATGCAGAAAGCAGGTCGTAATTTTCCTGCCGCAACTGATCGACGATCAGACCGCGAATATCGGCATCGTCGTCGACGACGATGACGCTGTTGCGGCGGGGATCGGACAGGTCAGCCATGTTGCGCTTCTAGCGGCGGATATTGCAAAAGTCTGTGCCTCTACCGGGGATGATACAGGGCGATACAAAGCGATACGCGTTCGGATGTCACGCGACATGATGATGCGTCAGGATATCAACTTGGTCTAGCAGGATACGCCTCAAATCGCGATCAGGCGATCGTCGGCGCTGCCTGCCGGCGGTAACGATGTGAAGCCATGCCCATTTTCACAGAGCTCCGGAGCCTCCGGGTCGCACCGATCGCATTATGCATCCTGATCACCGCTTGCGGACAGGAAAAGGCGCCAAAGAAAGGGCCTGTGGAAGTGGGCGTGGTGACGCTGGCGGCACAGAATGTGACCGTCTCGTCCGAATTGCCGGCGCGCACCGTGTCGACCATGCAGTCGGAAGTCCGGCCGCAGATCACCGGCGTGATCCAGAAAAGGCTGTTCACCGAAGGATCGATGGTGACGGCCGGCCAGCCGCTCTACCAGATTGACGAACGGCTCTATCGCGCGTCGCGCGACGAGGCGCAGGCGGCGCTGGTGAGCGCGCAGGCGACGGCGGTAGCGGCACAGGCCAAGGCACAGCGCTATCGCGGCCTTGGCGATACCGAGGCGGTGAGCGCGCAGGACCGCGACGATGTGATCGCGACGGCGCGTCAGGCAGCGGCCGCCGTGGGCCAGGCGCGCGCCTCGCTCGACACCGCCAATGTGAACCTGACCTTCACCCAGGTCCGTGCGCCCATCAGCGGCCGGATCGGCCGCACCCTCTTCACCCCCGGCGCGCTGGTGACCGCCAGCCAGACCGATCCGCTGACGACGATCCAGCAGCTTGACCCCATCTATGTCGACGTCACCCAGTCGAGCAGCCAGTTGTTGCAATTGCGGCGATCGCTGGCGGCGGGCAAGACGCTGCCGGCCAGCGCGACGATCCGGCTGAAGCTGGACGACGGCAGCGAATATCCGCTGGAAGGGCGGATCGAATTTGCCGAGCCGATCGTCGATGTCGACAGCGGTACGGTGACGCTGCGCGCGCGCTTCCCCAATCCCGACGGCATGCTGCTGCCCGGCATGTTCGTGCGCGTCGTCGCGCCCCAGTCGGTCGTGCCCGGCGCGATCCTGGCGCCGCAGCAGGGCATCGCCCGCGACGCCAAGGGCAACGCGACCGCGCTGGTCGTGACCAAGGACAACAAGGTCGAGCGCCGCACCGTCACCGCCGCGCAGGCGATCGGCGACAAATGGCTGATCACCGCAGGCCTGAAGGCCGGCGACCGGCTGATCGTCGAGGGCACCGACAAGGTCCAGCCCGACGACAAGGTAAAGCCCGTCGCCGTCGCGGCGAAGAAGTAGGAGAGGCCCGGTGCTGAGCCGCTTTTTCATCGACCGGCCGATCTTTGCCTGGGTCATCGCCATCGGCATCATGTTGGCGGGCCTCGGCGGCATGCTGTCGCTGCCGGTCGCCCAATATCCCGACATCGCGCCGCCGGGCGTCGGCATCAGCGCCACCTATCCGGGCGCGTCGGCCGAAACGGTCGAGACCAGCGTCACCCAGGTCATCGAACAGCAGCTGACCGGCATCGATGGTCTCATGTATTTCTCCTCCTCGTCGACATCGACGGGGCAGTCGCGCATCACCGTCACCTTCCAGAAGGGCACCGATCCCGACACCGCGCAGGTGCAGGTGCAGAACCGGGTGCAGCAGGCGCTGAGCCGCCTGCCCAGCGCCGTGCAGCAGCAGGGCCTGTCGGTCACGAAGCAGCAGACCGACTTCCTGATGCTGGTGGGTCTCTATGACGAGACCGACAATGCCACCCAGGCGGACATTGCCGACTATCTGGTCAATAATTTCCAGGATTCGATCGCCCGTATCGACGGCATCGGCGCGACCCAGATCTTCGGGTCGCAATATGCGATGCGCATCTGGCTGGACCCCTATAAGCTGGCCGCGGTCAAGCTGATGCCGTCGGACGTCGAAACCGCGATCAAGGCGCAGAATATCGAAGTGTCGGCCGGCCAGATCGGCGCCGATCCGGCACCGGCGAACCAGCAGATCAACGCCACCGTCACGGCGCGTGCGCGCCTGGAAACGCCGGACCAGTTCCGCAACATCGTGGTGAAGACGCAGAGCGACGGGTCGGTCGTCCACCTGTCCGACGTGGCCCGCGTCGAGCTGGGCAATGAAAGCTATACCACCAGCGCGCGCCTCAACGGCCATCCGGCATCGGGCATGGCGTTGCAGCTGGCGCCCGGCGCCGACGCGCTCAAGACCGCCGAGCTGGTGAAGGCGCGCGTCGCCGAGCTGGGCGGCAACCTGCCGCACGGCTACAAGATCGTCTATCCGCGCGACACCACGCCCTTCATCAAGCTGTCGGTCGAGGAAGTCGTGCAGACGCTGATCGAGGCGGTCGTGCTGGTCGTCATCGTGATGTTCGTCTTCCTGCAGAGCTGGCGCGCGACGCTGGTGCCCGCGATCGCGGTGCCGGTCGTGCTGCTCGGCACCTTCGGCATCCTTGCCCTGTTCGGCTATTCGATCAACACGCTGACCCTGTTCGGCATGGTGTTGTCGATCGGCCTGCTGGTCGACGACGCGATCGTCGTGGTGGAGAATGTCGAGCGCATCATGGAGGAAGAGGGGCTGTCGCCCCGCGACGCCACGATCAAGTCGATGATGGAGATTGGCAGTGCGCTGGTCGGCATCGCGCTGGTGCTGTCGGCGGTGCTGCTGCCCATGGCCTTCTTCGGCGGATCGACCGGCGTCATCTATCGCCAATTCTCGATCACCATCGTGTCGTCGATGCTGTTGTCGGTCGTGGTCGCATTGATCCTGTCGCCGGCCCTGTGCGCCACCATGCTGAAGCCGATCGACAAGGCGCATCGCGAGAAGGGCTGGTTCGGCAAGTTCAACCGCTGGTTCGAGCGGCTGACCAATGGCTATGTCCGCCGCACCCAGGGCGTGATCGGCAAGCGGGGTATCTTCTGGGGCCTCTATGTGGTGGTGCTGGGTATATTGGTCGTGCTGTTCATGCGCCTGCCCACCAGCTTCCTGCCGGTCGAGGATCAGGGCCAGGTGATGGTGCAGGTCACGCTGCCGTCCGGCGCCAAGTCGAGCCGCACCAATGCGGCGATCGACCAGGTGCAGAGCTATTTCCTGAATGACGAGAAGGACAATGTCGCCTTCGCCTTCATCATGACCGGTTTCAGTTTCCAGGGGCAGGGCGAGAATGTCGGCCAGGGCTTCATCAACCTGGCGCCATGGGACGACCGCAAGGGCAAGACGAACGAGGCCGGCACGATCGCCAACCGGGCGACCAAGCAGCTGGGCGCGATCCGCGATGCCAAGGTGCTGGCGATGACGCCGCCGGCAATCCGCGGCCTGGGCCAGTCCAACGGCTTTACCTTCGAACTGCTGAACAGCGGCGGCCTCAGCCGCGAGCGCTTCCTGGAGCTGCGCAACCAGCTGATCGCGTCCGCCCAGCAGGATCCGGTGCTGGCTGGGGTGCGGGCGGCCTCGCTGGAGGATACGCCGCAGCTCAAGATCGACATCGATACCGAGAAGCTGACCGTGCTGGGCCTGACCCAGGCCAATGTCGACGATGTGCTCAGCTCCGCCTGGGGCAGCACCTATGTCAACGACTTCGTCGATCGCGGTCGTGTGAAGCGCGTTTATATGCAGGCCGACGCCCCCTATCGCGCCTTGCCGAGCGATCTCGACAACTGGATGGTGCGGTCGAGCACGACCGGCGAGATGGTGCCCTTTTCCGCCTTCGCCACCAGCCATTGGGTGATGGGGCCGAGCAGCGTGCAGCGCTTCAACGGGCTGTCCTCCTTCGAGATCCAGGGCCAGTCGGCGCCGGGCGCCAGCTCGGGTGACGCGATGGACCGGATGGTGGCGCTGCAGAAGCAGCTGCCGGCCGGCACCAGCTATGCCTGGAGCGGCCTCAGCTATCAGGAGCAATTGTCCGGCGGACAGGCGCCCCTGCTCTATGGCCTGTCGGTGCTGGTGGTCTTCCTCTGCCTCGCTGCCCTTTATGAAAGCTGGTCGATCCCGCTGTCGGTGCTGCTGGTCATTCCGCTCGGCCTGATCGGTGCGGTGCTGGCGGTGACGCTGCGCGGGCTGGAGAATAATATCTTCTTCCAGGTCGGCCTGCTCACCACCATGGGCCTGGCGGCGAAGAATGCGATCCTGATCGTCGAGTTTGCCGAACTGGCGCATCGCAATGGCCGCAATGCATTGGAAGCGGCGCTGGAGGCGGCGCGGCTGCGCTTCCGTCCGATCCTGATGACCAGCCTGGCCTTCATCGCGGGCGTCATTCCGCTCGCCATCGCCACCGGCGCGGGCGCGCAGAGCCGCGTCGCGATCGGCACGGCGGTGGTCGGCGGCATGGTGACGGCGACGGTGCTGGCGATCTTCTACGTCCCGCTCTTCTTCGTCTCGATCGCCCGCCTGTTCGGCATGGACAAGAAGAAGCCGGGTGGCGAGCCGCCGGCCCAGGAACCGCCCGTGGACGGAGTGCCCGCATGACCCGCGCCGCATGGATGATGATGCCGCTGTCGGCGCTGGTGCTGGCCGGGTGCGACATGGCGCCCAAATATGTCCGGCCGCAAACGCCGGTGGCGCCGGCCTTCCCGACGGGTGAGGCCTATGCCCCGGCCAGTGCCGAGCCTGCGGGCCTGCCCTGGACCGCGCTGATCGGTGATACCCGGCTCAAGACCGTGATCGAGCGGGCGCTGGCCAATAATCGCGACCTGCGCGTGGCGCTGGCCAATGTCCAGTCGGCGCGGGCGCAATATAAGGTCGAGCGGGCGGCGCAGCTGCCGACGATCACGGGTGACGCGGCGGCGAGCTTCAGCCGCCAGAATGACAATCGGCAGAACAGCTATAGCGCCGATGTCGGCTTCAGCGCGTTCGAGATCGATCTGTTCGGCCGGGTCAAGAATCTGACCCGGTCGGCGCTCGAATCCTATCTGGCGACGCAGGAAGGGATGCGGTCGACCCGCATCACCCTGATTGCCGAGACAGCGAACGCCTATGCGACGATGGCGGCGGACCAGGAATTGCTCGCCCTGTCGCGCCAGACGCTGGCGAGCGCCGAGCGCAGCCTGAAACTGACGCAGACGCTCAACACATCGGGCCTCGCCGGTAAGCTGGACGTGCATCAGGCCGAAACCACGGTGGAGCAGGCGCGCTCCGACATCGAGGCGAATCTCACCCAGGTGGCGCAGGATCGCAACGCGCTGGAACTGCTGGTTGGTGCGCCGGTCGAGGATGCGTTGCTGCCGCAATCGCTCGACAGCCTGTTGCAATCGACCGCGAAGGTGCCCGCTGGTCTCTCCTCTGACGTGCTGTTGCAGCGACCCGATGTGTTGCAGGCGGAACATCAGCTCAAGGCCGCCAATGCCGATATCGGCGCAGCGCGGGCGGCGATGTTCCCCAAGATCAGCCTGACCACGGCGATCGGCGTGGCCAGCTCGGCTCTGTCTTCGCTGTTCAGCGATGGCGGATTTGCCTGGTCGGCGGCGCCTTCGGCCAGCATGCCGATCTTCGGCGGGGCGGCGCGCGGCAATCTGGACTATAGCAAGGCGCAGCGCGACCTTTATGTCGCGCAATATGAGAAGGCGATCCAGACCGCCTTCCAGGAAGTGTCGGACGGGTTGGCGCGGGCCGGCACGATCGACCGGCAGCAGGCGGCGCAGCAGGCATTGGTGACGGCGAACCAGCGCTATTATGCGCTGGCGGACCAGCGCTATCGGGCCGGCATCGACACCTTCCTCAATTCGCTGACCAGCCAGCGTTCGCTCTACAGTGCGCAGCAGTCGGCGATCGCGACACAGCTGGCGGCGGTGCAGAATCGCATCCTGCTCTACCGGGTGATCGGCGCCGACCAATAGGCGCCGATCCGCTCTCTTCTCCGGCTTTTCCATGCCCGCGAATCCTGTTATTCTGCGCGCATAAAGAAGAAGGAGAGGGCCATGGCATTTCTGGCTCGGTGTCTGGACTGGCTGTGCGGCATCTGTGCATCCGCCGCGCAGGATGAGTGCGTCATCAACCAGCTGATCTCCAGCGTGACGCGATCCCGACATACGCCCTGATCCCTTCGCAGCCGCAACATAGTTCTTCACCTGCGCGCGCCGCCGTGTAGACTGGCGCTGCGGCATGATGCGCCGCAGGCTTGGGACATGGGGTGGCGCATATGGCTCCCGACAGTCGTGATGCAGGCGATCGGCCCTGGTGGAAGGGCGCGGTCCTCTATCAAATCTATCCGCGCAGCTTTCAGGATTCGAACGGCGATGGCATTGGCGACCTGCCGGGCATCACCGCGCGGCTGGAGCATGTCGCCCGGCTGGGCGTGGACGCGATCTGGATTTCGCCCTTCTTCCCCTCGCCGATGCGCGATTTCGGCTATGATATCGCCGATTATTGCGGGGTGGACCCGATCTTCGGCACGCTCGCCGATTTCGACGCGCTGGTGGCGCGCGCGCATGAACTCGGGATCAAGGTCACGATCGACCAGGTCTATGCCCATAGTTCCGATCTCCATCCCTGGTTCGCGCAGAGCCGGCAGGACCGGGACAATGACAGGGCAGACTGGTTCGTCTGGGCCGACCCCAGGGCGGACGGCACCCCGCCCAACAACTGGCAGTCGGTGTTCGGCGGCCCGGCCTGGACGTGGGACGCGCGGCGGCGGCAATATTATATGCACCAGTTCCTGACCAGCCAGCCGCAGCTCAACGTTCACAATGTTGCGGTGCAGGATGCGCTGCTGGGCGCGATGCAATTCTGGCTGGACCGGGGCGTCGACGGCTTTCGCCTCGATGCGCTCAACCATGCGATGCACGACCCGGAATTGCGCGACAATCCGCCCGCGCCCGAGAGGGAAGGGCCGCGCACCCGACCCTTCGACTATCAGATTCGCCGCTACAGCCAGTCGCATCCCGGCGTGGTCGATTTCGTCGCGCGCATCCGCGACCTCACCGATCGCTATGGCGCGATCTTCACCGTGGCGGAGGTGGGCGGCGACCTCGCCGAGCAGGAGATGAAGGCCTATACGGCGGGCGAGGATCACCTCAACAGCACCTATGGCTTCAACTTCCTCTATGCCCCGGCGCTGACCCCCAGCCTGATCGCGGACACGCTGGCGCGCTGGCCGGATGAGCCGGGCATGGGCTGGCCGAGCTGGGCGTTCGAAAATCATGATGCGCCGCGCGCCTTGTCGCGCTGGTGCGCGCAGGAGGATCAGCCCGCCTTCGCTCGGCTCAAGATGCTGCTGCTGATGGCGCTGCGCGGCAATGTCATCCTCTATCAGGGCGAGGAACTGGGCATCACCCAGGTCGATATCCCGTTCGAGAAGTTGCAGGATCCCGAAGCGATCGCCAACTGGCCGCTGACCCTGTCGCGCGACGGCGCGCGCACGCCGCTGCCCTGGTCGGTCGATGCGGCGGAGGCGGGCTTCACCGATGGCGAGCCCTGGCTGCCATTGGGCGCAGAGAATGTTGCGCGAGCCGTGGCGGCGCAGGAGGGCGACCCCGCCTCGCTGCTGCACTTCACCCGCGCGATGATCGCGCTGCGCAAGGCGAATCCGGCGTTGCGCCATGGGCGCCTGGATATCATGCGTGCCGACGACCAGTGCCTGGCCTTCCGCCGTGTGACAGGGGATCAGGCGCTGACCTGCATCTTCAACCTGTCGCCGACACCCGCACCCTGGCCGGAGGAAGTGGAGGCCGATGGCACGATCGTCGCGGCGATCGGCGACGCCGCGCCGGGGATGGCATTGCCGCCCTATGCGGCGCTGCTGCTGGCGCAGGATTAGGTCAGCCTACTGCCGCCAGTTCCGGCGTGATGAAGCCGGCGAGGCGGCGTTGGATGATGGCGGTGGCGTCCTCGACGATGCGGGTGATGAGGTCCTGACAGGTCGGGATGTCGTGGATCAGGCCCTGAATCTGGCCGGCCCAGATCAGGCCGGCGTCGAGATCGCCCGTTTCCAGCGCGACCCGGCCCTTGGCGCCCGACACCAGCGGCTGGATGTCGGGGAAGACCGATCCTTCGCGCAGCGAGATTTCGACCACCTCGTCCGACACGCTGTTCTTGGCGACGCGAGCGCTATTCTTGAACTTGCGGAAGATGAGGTTGGTGCCGCGCTCGTCATTGTCGACCAGGAACTGCTTCACATTCTGGTGGATCGGCGCCTCGACCGTGGCGCAGAAGCGGGTGCCCATATTGATGCCTTCCGCGCCCAGCGCCAGCGCGGCGGCGAGGCCGCGGCCGTCGCCGAAACCGCCGCTGGCGATCATCGGGATGCTGAGCTTGTCGGCCGCCGCCGGGATCAGGATGAGGCCGGGAATGTCGTCCTCGCCCGGATGGCCGGCGCATTCAAAGCCGTCGATCGAGATGGCATCGACGCCCATCCGCTCGGCCGAGAGGGCATGGCGGACGGCGGTGCATTTATGGACGACGATGATGCCATGCGCCTTGAAATCATCGACATGTTCCTGCGGCTTGTGGCCGGCGGTCTCGACGATCTTGACCCCGCTGTCGATGATCGCCTGGCGATATTCCGCATAGGGCGGCGGATTGACCGATGGCAGGATGGTGAGGTTCACGCCGAAGGGCTTGTCCGTCATCGTGCGGCAGCGATCAATCTCGCGGCGCAGATCATCGGGCGTCGGCTGGGTGAGCGCGGTCAGGATGCCCAGCCCCCCGGCATTGGAGACGGCGGCGGCCAGTTCGGCGCGGCCGACCCACATCATGCCGCCCTGCACGATCGGATGCTCGATGCCGCACAATTCGGTGAAACGCGTCTTCAAAGCCATCACAGTGCCTCCACGATCGTCACATTGGCGATGCCGCCACCTTCGCACATGGTCTGCAGGCCATAGCGCTTGCCCCGTGCTTTCAGCGCATGGACGAGCGTGCTCATCAGCTTGGTGCCCGATGCGCCGAGCGGATGGCCGAGCGCGATCGCGCCGCCATGGACGTTGAGTTTGGCCGGATCGGCACCGATCGCCTTGAGCCAGGCCATGGGGATGGAGGCGAAAGCCTCGTTCACCTCGAACAGGTCGATATCGTCGAGTTTGAGGCCCGAGCGTTCGAACGCCTTGCGGGTGGCGGGGATCGGTTCCTCCAGCATGATGACCGGATCGCCGGCGGTGACGGTCAGGTTGACGATGCGGGCGAGCGGGGTGAGGCCGAAGCGCTTGATCGCCGCTTCGCTCGCCACCAGCACGCCCGATGCGCCGTCCGTCATCTGACTGGCATTGGCGGCGGTGATGGTGCCGCCTTCCTCCAGCGTCTTGACGCTGGCCATCGCCTCCATCGTGCCGCCACGGCGCACGCCGTCGTCGGTGTCGAAAATACCCTCGGGCGTCAGCACCGGCACGATCTCCGCCTTGAAGGCGCCGCTGTCGATCGCGGCCGCCGCCTTGGCGTGGCTGGCCAGCGCATAGGCATCCATATCCTCGCGGGTGAAGCCATATTTGTTGGCGATCGCCTGCGCGCCATGGAACTGGCTGAATTCGGCGACGCCATAGCGTTTCTGGATGCTTTTGGGCCAGGGACCATCGCCCAGGCCGGCGGCGGCGTGGAGCTGGAAATTGGACCCCATCGGCACGCGGGTCATGCTTTCGGCGCCCGCCGCAATCACCAGATCCTGGGTGCCGGACAGGATCGCCTGCGCCGCGAAATGCAGCGCCTGTTGCGAGGCGCCGCATTGCCGGTCGATCGTCACGGCCGGCACGCTGTCGGGCAGCTTGGAGGCGAGGACGAGGTTGCGGCCAAAGCCGAAGCTTTGTTCGCCCGCCTGGCTGACGCAGCCGACGATCACATCCTCGATCGCGGCGGGATCGATGCCGGTGCGGTCGACCAGGGCGTTGAGGATAGTGGCGCCCAGATCGGCGGGATGGACGTCGATCAGCCCGCCCTTGCGGGCGCGGCCGCCGGCGGTGCGGACGGCATCGACAATATAGGCCTCGGCCATGGATCAGGCTCCTCTGAAATTGGGGGGACGCTTGGCGAGCAGGGCGGCAAGCCCTTCCTGCGCCTCGCCGGCGCCGGCGACCGCCATCGATCGGAGTTCGCGGTCGAGCTGGGTCTCGAAGCCGGTGTCGAAACTGTCGTGCAGCAGGGTGCGGGCGGCGCCATAGGCCGCCGTCGGCGCGTCGGCGAGGCGGGTGGCGAGCGCCAGCCCTTCGGCCTCCAGCGCGTCATCATCGACCAGCCGGGTGATGAGGCCGATGGCTTCGGCTTCCTCGCTTTTGATGCGGCGGTTGGTGAGGATGATTTCCTGCGCGCGGCGCAGGCCAACGAGGCGCGGCAACAGCCAACTCAGCCCGCCATCGGCGGTCAGGCCGATCGCGCCATAGGCGGCGGTATAATGGGCCGAGCGGGCGGACAGCACGACATCGCCCAATATGGCGAGGCTGAAGCCTGCGCCAGCGGCCGGGCCGTTGACCAAAGTCACCAGCGGCTTGGCCATGCGGGCGAGGCGGGTGACGGCGGCGTGGAAGGTGGCGATGAGTTCGGCGAGGACGGTGGGGAGCTGTGCCCCCGCGCCGCCCATCAGCGCGACATCGCCGCCCGCGCAGAACAGCTTGCCATTGCCGGTGAGGACAACGCAGCGGACCGCCGCATCGCCCTCGCAGCGGATCGCGGCGTCGAGCAGCGCGCGGGCGAGCGGCAGGTCGATCGCATTGCCGACCGCCGGACGATCCAGCGTGATCCGGGCGATGCCGTCGGCGATCGCCAGCGCCACGCCGCTGCCCGACCCGCTCATCAGCGCGGCGCCATGCGGATGGCGCCGTCGAGGCGGATCACCTCGCCATTCAGCATCGGGTTGCGGACGATCGATTCGACGAGTTGGGCATATTCGGCCGGCTTGCCGAGGCGGCTGGGGTGGGGCACCTGCGCGCCCAGCGCATCCTGCACATGCTGGGGGAAGGCCTCCAGCATCGGCGTCAGGAAGATGCCCGGCGCGATCGTCATCACGCGGATCTTGTGCTGGGCGAGATCGCGGGCGATCGGCAGGGTCATGCCGACCACGCCGCCCTTCGACGCGGAATAGGCGGCCTGGCCGATCTGGCCGTCATAGGCCGCGACCGAGGCGGTGTTGACGATGACGCCCCGCTCGCCGTCCATCTCCTCGGCCGCTGCCGCGCGGGCGGCGAATTTGGATATCATGTTGAAGGTGCCGATCAGGTTGACGGTCACCGTTTTGGCGAAGCTGTCGAGCGGGTGAGGCAGATTTTCCTTGCCCACCGTCTTCACGGCCGGGGCGATGCCGGCGCAATTGACCAGGATGCGGGCCGTGCCATGGTCGGCTTCGGCCGCGTCGAGCCCGGCGGTGACGCTGGCATCGTCGGCGACATTGACGCCGACATAGAGCCCGCCGATTTCGGCCGCGACTGCCTTGCCGGCGTCCTCATTGAGGTCGAAGATTGCGACCTTGGCGCCCTGCGCCGCGAGCATGGTGGCGGTGGCACGGCCGAGGCCGGAGGCGCCACCGGTGACGATGGCGGCCAGTCCCTTGATATCCATTATCTGTCCTCTCCCGGCAGAATTATACGAGTTCGACGGCCATGGCGGTGGCTTCGCCGCCGCCGATGCAGAGGCTGGCGACGCCGCGCTTGAGGCCGCGGGTTTCCAGCGCGCCCAAAAGGGTGGCGACGATGCGCGCGCCCGATGCGCCGATCGGATGGCCGAGCGCGGTGGCGCCGCCATTGACGTTGAGCTTGTCGGCCGGGATGCCCAGTTCCTTGGCGGCGATCATCGCGACCACGGCAAAGGCTTCGTTGACCTCGAACAGGTCGACATCCTCAACCGACCAGCCGGCCTTGGCCAGCAGCTTGCGCATCGCGGGCACCGGAGCGGTGGTGAACTTGGCGGGCTCATGGGCATGGGCGGCGGTGGCGACGACCTTCGCCACCACTTTAAGGCCCTGCTTTTCCGCGACGCTCTGGCGGGTCATCACCAGCGCGGCGGCGCCATCCGAAATGGACGAGGCATTGGCGGCGGTGATGGTGCCATCCTTGACGAAGGCGGGCTTGAGGCCGGGAATCTTTTCCGGCCGGGCCTTGCCGGGCTGTTCGTCGGTGTCGATGACGGTGTCGCCGCCCCGGCCCGAAACGGTGACCGGCGTGATCTCGCGGACGAAGGCGCCGCTGCCGATCGCCGCATTGGCGCGGTCGAGCGAGCGGATGGCATAATCATCCTGGTCGGTGCGGGTGAACTGATAGTCGCGCACCGCCTCTTCGGCGAAGACGCCCATCGCCTTGCCGGGTTCATAGGCATCCTCCAGCCCGTCCATCATCATCGTGTCGATGATGCGGTCATGGCCGATGCGGGCGCCGCTGCGATGCTTGGGCAGGGCATAGGGAGCGTTGGTCATGCTCTCCATGCCGCCGGCGATGACGATATCGGCCGCGCCGGACGCCAGTGCCTCATGCGCCATGATCGCCGCCTGCATGCCCGACCCGCACATCTTGTTGACGGTCGTCGCTTCGGTATTGAGGCCGAGGCCTGCGCCCAGCGCCGCCTGGCGCGCGGGTGCCTGGCCAAGGCCGGCGGGCAGGACGCAGCCCATATAGATACGATCGATGGCGTCAGTGGCGACGCCGGCCCGCTCGACCGCGGCCTTCACCGCCGTCGCGCCAAGATCGGTGGCCTTGACCGCCGAGAGTGCGCCCTGGAACCCGCCCATGGGGGTGCGGGCATAGCTCGCAATGACTACCGGATCGTCCTGCATCCTAATTCTCCTTCAAAGACTGCGCGCAATGACCATGCGCTGGATGTCCGACGTGCCTTCGTAAATCTGGCACACGCGGACATCGCGGTAGATTTTCGCGATTCCGAATTCTTCAAGATAGCCATAGCCACCCAGTGTCTGCATCGCGCCGGATACCACCGCCTCGGCGGCTTCCGACGCGAACAGCTTGGCCATCGACGCCTGGGTCAGGGCCGGCTGGCCACTGTCCTTCATCGCGGCAGCGGACAGAACGAGCTGGCGCGCGGCCTCCAGTCGGGTGGCGAGGTCGGCAAGGCGGAAGCCGACCGCCTGATGCTCGATGATCGCCTTGCCGAAGCTCTTGCGGTCCCTGGCATAGGCGACCGCAATCTCCAGTGCCGCCTGGGCCATGCCGACGCACTGGGCGGCAATGCCTATGCGGCCGGTCTCCAGATTGGCGAGCGCTTGTGCGTAGCCCTGGCCCGGCTGGCCGATCAGCAGATCATCCTCGACGAACATGTCCTCGAACCGCAGCGCGCAGGTGTCCGACGCGCCCTGGCCCATCTTGTGCTCGACCTTGTCGACCGCATAGCCGGGCCGGTCGGTCGGCACGATGAAGGCGGACAGGCCCTTCTTGCCGGCATCGGGATCCGTGACAGCGATGATCATCACCAGTCCGCCAATCTTGCCCGAGGTGATGAACTGCTTGGCGCCGCTGATGCGCCAGCCGCCATCGACCTTGACCGCGCGGGTGCGCACGGCCGAGGCGTCGGAGCCGGCGTCGCTTTCGGTGAGGGCGAAGGCGCCGATGGTGCGGCCGCCGATCAGGTCGGGCAGGAAACGGGCCTTCTGCGCCTCGCTGCCATCCTTGAGCAGGCCCGAGACGAGGATCGAATTCTGGATCGAGACGATGGTGGAGAGGGCGCCGTCGGCAGCGGCCAGTTCCATCAGGGCGAGGGCGTAGGAAACCGAATCCGCCTCCGCGCCGCCATAGGCTTCGGGCGCGGTCATGCCCCAGAGGCCAAGGCCCGCCATCTCCTCGAACAGCGAACGGGGATAGCCGCCCTCCGCCTCGAACCGGGCCGAATGCGGGCGGATCGTCGCCTGGGCGAAATCCCGGACGGTATCGCGAATCGCGCTCTGGATTTCGGTCAGCATAAACCCTTGCGTCTCTCCTATACTCATGAGTAGGTTGCGCCTGTTGCGATTTCTTGTCAACAGGCGGCATGGAGGAACAGCGAGTGTCGGCGAAAAGCGCAGTGGCGATCCCGTCTCCCTTCCGCACGCGGGAGGAGAAGGCGCGCGAGCGGGAGGAAAAGCGCGAGGCGGTGCTGCGCGCGGCGGTGCGCATGTTCAACGCGCGCGGCTTCCATGCGACCTCGCTGGACGATGTCGCCGCGAGCCTGGGGATCAGCAAGCCGACCATCTATCATTATCTGGGCAACAAGGAGCAGGTGCTGATCGAATGCGTCACCCGCGGTCTGGAAATGCTGCGCGCGGCGGCCGATGAGGCGCGCGCGGGGGAAGGCAATGGACTTGCCCGGCTCGGCTATTTCCTGCGCCGCTATGGCGCGGTGATCATGGATGATTTTGGCGCCTGCGTGGTGCGGACGGGTGACGAATGCCTGTCGGCCGAGGGCGCGATCCTGTTCCGGTCGCGCAAGCGCGACATCGACCTGGCCATGCGCGGGCTGATCGCCGACGCGGTGGCGGACGGGTCGATCGCCCCGGTCGACGTGAAGCTGGCCGCCTTCACCCTGGCCGGTGCGCTCAACTGGGCGGCGCGCTGGCGCGATCCGGCGGGCGCGATGAGCGCCGAGGCGATCGCGGCGGCGCAGGTCGACCTGCTGATTGCCGGCCTCGCCCCGCGCGGCTGAGGCTGCCCGCTTCTCTCCTGTCCGAATTGGTCAAGCGACGCGCCATGGCGCGCGCCTATGACCGGCCCATGGACAGACAGCCCGCCATGACGGGCGGGAAGGAGAGGGCCGGATGGAGATTGCCGCCACGCATTTGCAGGCGATGCTGGACCGGGAGGCGATCCGCGATTGCCTCGCCCAGCTGGCGCGGGGTGAGGACCGGCGCGACGCCGATCTGATCCGCGCCTGCTGCTGGCCGGATGGCAGCACCGACTATGGCGTGTTCGCTGGCGATTTCGACGCTTATCTCGCCTGGGTGGTGCCCGGCGCCGACGCGATCCTCTGCACCCAGCATCTGCTGGGGCAGAGCGTCATCGACCTGGCGGGCGACACGGCGCGGGTCGAGACGCAGGTGCAATCCTATCATCGCATCGACATGGGCGACGCGCAGCGCGACGTCATGATCGGCGGCCGCTATCTCGACATTTTCGAACGGCGCGAGGGCCAGTGGCGGATCGCGCGGCGCACCATGCTCTATGACTGGGTGCAGGATATCGGCGTCTCAGCCGACTGGAGCCAGGGCGTGATGGGCATGGCGTTCAGCGCGCCGCATTTCACCGGTCGCGCGAACGGCGATCATAGCGTGCGCTTCTTCGCGCGCGAGACGGACTGAGGGAGAGGATCATGAAACCGCTGGACGGCAAGGTTGCGATCGTCACCGGCGCGAGCCGGGGCATCGGCAAGGGCATGGCGCTGGCGCTCGCCGAGCAGGGGGCGACCGTCTATGTCACCGGGCGCACGGTCAATGCGGGCGATCATGAATTGCCGGGCACGGTCGGCGAGACGGCGGCGCAGTGCGATGCGCGCGGCGGTCGGGGCATCGCGGTACAGGTCGACCATGGCGACGATGCGCAGGTGGCGGCGCTGTTCGATCAGGTGCGGCGCGAACAGGGGCGGCTCGACCTGCTGGTCAATAATGCCTTTGCGATCCCCGAGGATCTGACCGTGCCGGGCAGCTTCTGGGAAAAGCCGCTGTCCAACTGGGACATGGTCGATGTCGGCGTGCGCTCCAATTTCGTCGCCGCGCGCCATGCCGCGCAGATGATGGTGCCGCAAGGATCGGGGCTCATTGTGGCGATATCGGGCTATGTCGGGGTCACCTATACCTATGGCGTCGTGTTCGGCACCGCCAAGTCGGCGGTCGACCGCATGGCGCGGGACATGGCGATCGAGTTGCAGCCTTATGGTGTCGCCTCGCTCTCGCTATGGCAGGGGCTGACCATGACCGAGCGGGCACAGCGCAACATTGCCGCCAATCCGGCGATGAAGGCGCTGACCGTGACCAATCCGCTGGTCGGCTGCTCGCCCGAATTTCCCGGCCGGGTGATCGCCGCGCTGCTCGCCGATCCGGCGATCATGGCGCGATCGGGCGGCACCTTCATCACCGCGGAGCTGGCGCAGGATTATGGCATCACCGATGTCGATGGGAAGACCATCCCGTCGCTGCGGGCCGAGCGCGGCGCACCGATCTGGCAGCCGATCGCCCCGCGGACGGAGGCATAGGATGGACGTGGATCGCCAGGCGCGGATGGATGCGCTGCTCGACCGGCAGGATATTGTCGACTGCCTGACCCGGTTCAGCCGGGGCATGGACCGGTTCGACCGGGCGTTGTTCCTGTCGGCCTTTCATGACGATGCCACCGTCGCGGCGGGCAGCTTCGTCGGCGCGCCCGATGCGCTTTATGCCTGGGCCAGTGCCCTGCATGAGGGCGGGCAGGTGGCGACCCATCATAATCTGCTCAACATGACGATCGATATCGATGGCGACGGTGCCCATGCCGAAACCTATTATCTGTTCGTCGGCCGCAACCGGGACGAGAGCAACTGGATCGCCGGGGGCCGCTATCTCGACCGGCTGGAACGGCGCGATGGCCAGTGGAAGATTGTGCTGCGCACCAACATGATCGAATGGTCCGGGCTGGTGCCGACGCTGCCGCTCCCCTTTGGCGATATAGCAGACCTGCATGCCAATGGCGCGCCGGCACGGGACGCGAGCGATCCCTCCTATCTGCGGCCATTGGCCAACCGGCGGGCGCCGCATATTCCCCAATAGCGCGCATCGCGGGGTCGATCCTTGGGCGGGGACATTCTGTCCACGTTGACGCCGCCTGCCGCGCATCCCACCTTCGCATCGAAATGGGGCCATGCTGCGTTGGACGCAGCGACGGGCGCGCCCTGCGCCCCTTGCCCCGCATCCTGCCGAAGAAGGTGATCCGATGACCATAGCCCTTGCCGACCCCAGCCTGCTGCGCGAACAATGCTATGTCGACGGCCAGTGGATCGGCGCCGCCAGCATCGACGTGACCGATCCGGCGACGGACGAGCGGCTGGCGGGCATTCCCGCGATCGACGAGGCGGGGACGCGCGCGGCGATCGAGGCGGCGGAGGCGGCACTGCCAGAGTGGAAGGCGAAGACGGCGGCTGAACGCTCGCGCATATTGCGCCGCTGGTTCGAACTGCTGATCGAACATCAGGATGACCTGGCGATGATCCTGACTCGCGAGCAGGGCAAGGCGCTGACCGAGGCCAAGGGCGAGATCGCCTATGCCGCGAGCTTCATCGAATGGTTCGGCGAAGAGGCCAAGCGCATCTATGGCGAGATCATCCCCAGCCATCGCGCCGACAGTCGCATCGTCGTCATCAAGCAGCCGGTCGGCGTGGTCGCCGCGATCACGCCGTGGAATTTCCCCGCCGCGATGATCACGCGCAAGGCGGCACCGGCGCTGGCGGCGGGCTGCACCATGGTGCTGAAGCCCGCCACCCAGACGCCGCTGACCGCGCTGGCGCTGGCTGTGCTGGCCGAACGGGCGGGCGTGCCCAAGGGGGTGTTCAACGTCGTCACCGGATCGTCGCGGGTGATCGGCGCGGAACTGACCGGCAACCCGCTGGTGCGCAAGCTGAGCTTCACCGGATCGACCGAGGTCGGCAAGACGCTGATGGCGCAATGCGCGCCGACGATGAAGAAGCTGTCGATGGAACTGGGCGGCAACGCGCCCTTCATCGTCTTTGCCGACGCCGATCTGGATGCGGCGGTCGACGGCGCGATCGCGTCCAAATATCGCAACAGCGGCCAGACCTGCGTCTGCGTCAACCGCATCCTGGTGCAGCGTGACGTCGCGCCGGCCTTTGCCGAGAAGCTGAATGCTGCCGTCGCGAAGCTCAAGGTCGGGCCGGGCACGCAAGCCGGCGTGACCCAGGGGCCGCTGATCGACGAGAAGGCGGTGGAGAAGGTCGAGGAACATGTCGCCGACGCGCTGGCCAAGGGCGGCACGCTGGTGAGCGGCGGGCATCGCCACAAGCTGGGCTACAGCTTCTTCGAGCCGACCATCATCAGTGGCTGCACGCCGGAGATGAAGCTGGCCGACGAGGAGACGTTCGGGCCGCTTGCCGCGCTCTTCCTGTTCGACACGGAAGAGGAAGCGGTCGCGCTGGCCAACGCCACCGAAGTCGGCCTGTCGGGCTATTTCTACACCCGCGACCTGTCGCGCGCCTGGCGCGTGGGCGAGGCGCTGGAGGTCGGCATGGTCGGCATCAATACCGGCCTCATCTCGACCGAGGTCGCGCCGTTCGGCGGCATCAAGGAATCGGGCATGGGCCGCGAAGGATCGCGCCATGGCATCGAGGATTATGTCGAGATCAAATATCTGTGCATGTCCGGGATCTGACGCAGACTATCGAAAGGGGATGATGATGGCGGGAGTGGTGGCGGTAACCGGCGCGGCCGGTGCGCTGGGCCGGGCGGCGGTGCAGGTGCTGCGCGCGGCCGGCTGGACGGTGGCGGGTATCGATCTGGGCGATGTGCCGGCCGATGGCGTCGACCTGGCGCTGGGCGGCATCGACCTGTCCGACGAGCAGGCGGTGGCCGGCGCGGCGGCGAAGATCGGCGAAGCGCTGGGCGGGCTCGACGGGCTGGTCAATATCGCCGGTGGCTTCAGCTGGGAGACGGTGGAGGATGGCTCGGTTGCCACCTGGGACCGGCTCTATGGCATGAATGTCCGCACCGCGCTGATCGCGACTCGCGCGCTGTTGCCGCTGCTGCGCGATGGCGGCGGGGCGATCGTCAATATCGGGGCGGCGGCCTCGGTGAAGGCGGCCGCCGGCATGGGCGCCTATGCCGCGTCCAAGGCGGGCGTCGCGCGCCTGACCGAAGCGCTGGCCGAAGAACTGAAGGATGCGGGCGTGCGCGTGAATGCGGTGCTGCCCAGCATCATCGACACGCCGGCCAATCGCGCCGACATGCCCGACGCGGATGCCAGCCGCTGGGTCTCGCCCGAGGCGCTGGGCGGGGTGATCGCCTTCCTGCTGTCGCCCGCTGCCGCGCCGATCACCGGCGCGCTGATCCCGGTCACCGGCCGGGTCTGATCGCGATCGACCGGTTGCCGTTGCAAGGCGCGCAACCGGTCGATGGCGTTTCGTGCAACTGGCCTTGGCGCCTTTGCATTTGCGAAAAAAGCCGGGGAGGACCAGATGAACCTCGATGCTGCGACGCAGCAATATTCTTGTCTGAGGTTCTTATGTTTTCGCTCATCTCGCTCTATTTCGCCTATCGCCGGGACGTCGTCACCGCCGAGCGTTATATCGCCGCGCTGACCCCCGCTGCCGAGCCGGTTTCGGCCGACGTCGTGACCTTCCCGGTCGCCAAGGAAGAAAAGCTGGCCCGCGCCGCCTGATCGGCGCGCTAGCTGACGACTGACTACCTCTCCCGCTGACTGCCCATTTTCAGGGCAGCGCCGCGGCCAGAAGGCCGCCAAGGGATCGCCACAGCGCTAACAGTGCCGGCCCGCCGCTCCGCCATTGCAAGTCAACATATGTGTTGATTAACAAAATGGCGAGAACAGCGATCCCCAGGAGAGGTCATGACCTGCAAGCCGACGCAGACGCCTGCGGCTGACACATTCGATATCCCGACCCTGCGCGAGAAATATCGCGCCGAGCGCGACAAGCGGATGCGCGCCGACCGGGAAGGCCAATATCAGCCGACCACCGACGACACGACGCACAGCTATGACGTCGACCCGCATATGCCGGTCGTTGCCCGCGATCCGATCGTCGAGGAACTGGATGTCGTGGTGCTGGGCGCGGGCTTTGCCGGCCTGCTCGCCGGCTATCATCTGACCAAGCAGGGCGTCACCAATTTCCGCAATATCGACCATGGCGGCGATTTCGGCGGCGTCTGGTACTGGAATCGCTATCCCGGCATCCAGTGCGACAATGACGCCTATTGCTATCTGCCGCTGCTGGAAGAAACCGGCTTCATGCCGTCGAAGAAATTCGCCGACGGCGCGGAGATCCAGGCCTATTGCCGCCAGATCGCCGAAAGCTTCGGTTTCGCCGACAAGGCATTGTTCCACACCCTCATTACCTCGCTGAAATGGGACGAGTCGATCCAGCGCTGGCGCGTCGGCACCAGCCGGGGCGACGAACTGCTGGCCCGTTTCGTGGTGATGGGCTGCGGCGTGCTCAACATGCCCAAGCTGCCCGGCATCGCCGGCATCAACAGCTTCAAGGGCAAGATCTTCCACACTGCCCGCTGGGACTATGACTATAGCGGCGGCAGCTATGCCAATCCGGTGCTCGACAGGCTGGCCGACAAGCGGGTCGCCATCATCGGCACCGGCGCGACCGCGATCCAGGCGGTGCCCTATCTCGGCCGCTACGCCAAGCAGCTCTATGTCATCCAGCGCACGCCATCGACCGTGGACGAGCGGCCCAATCCGGCGACCGACGCCGACTGGGCGGCATCGCTCCAGCCCGGCTGGCAGGCGGATCGCCAGGCCAATTTCCACCGCGCCGCGATGGAATCCTTCGCACCGGGCGAGCCTGACCTGATCTGCGACATCTGGACCGAGATTGCCCGCAACCTGTCGGCCGAACTGGAAGCCGAAGGCTGGCCGGAAATGTCGATCGAGCAATTCATGGCGAAGCGCGAGGTGGTCGATTATCGCGTGATGGAGCGGCTGCGCGCCCGCGTCGACGAGATGGTCGAGGACAAGGCGACGGCCGAGGCCCTGAAGCCCTGGTATCGCTTCCTCTGCAAGCGGCCGCTGTCGAGCAATGAGTTCTACCCGACCTTCAACCGGCCCAATGTCACGCTGATCGACGTCGCCGACAGCAAGGGGCTGGATAAGATCACCGAGAAGGGCTTCGTGTCGGGCGGCGTCGAATATGAGGTCGACTGCATCATCTTCGCCAGCGGTTTCGAGGTGACGAGCGAGCTGAAGCGCCGCTGGGGCATCGACGCGGTCGAGGGGCGCGATGGCCTGTCCATCTACGATCATTGGGCCAATGGTCCGCGCACCCTGCACGGCACCATGACCCATGGTTTCCCCAATCAATTCTTCATCGGCTATATTCAGGGCGGCCTCAACGCCAGCGTGACCGAACAGTTCGGTCGCCAAGCGGAGCATATCGCCCATATCATCCATGCGGTGATGGATAAGGGCGCCAAGGTGGTCGAGACCACCCTGCAGGGGCAGGAGGATTATGTCCGCCATTTCGAGGAAATGGAAATCGACATGACCGCCTTCCAGCAGGAATGCACCCCCAGCTATTTCACCAATGAGGGCCAGGTGAAGGCGCCCTGGGCACTGTTCCGCAGCTATGGGCCGGGCTGGGGCGCCTTCCAGAAACTGGTGCAGGATTGGCGCGCCAAGGGCGATCTCGACGGCATGGAATTGCGGTCCTGAGCCATGGGCCGGATCGCCCCGGGGATGGTTCGTAGCGGTCGCTGCTCTTCCCTTGGGGCGCTCCCGCCAGTTGCGATAGGCAGGTTGAAAATATTGTCCTTGCGGACCCGGCGAGCGGACTCGCGGGCCGTACCCATCGGGCAACGCGGACGTTGCAGGAGGATGCCATGAGCAAGATCGACAATATCGATGTGGAGGCGCTGGCCAAGCCCCTGACCTACCCGACCGAGGCATTCCTGTCGAAGGACTATGCCCTGGCGGAGAAGGAGAAGCTGTGGCCCCATGTCTGGCAGATGGCCGCGCGGGTCGAGGAACTGCCCGATGTCGGCGACTGGATGACCTACGACATTTGCGATGAGTCGATCATCATCGTGCGGACCGCGCCCGACACGTTGCGCGCCTTCTTCAATGTCTGTCCGCATCGCGGCCGCCAGCTGGTCGACGTGCCCAAGAACGTGCATTCGGTGCGTGGCAAGAACCGGCGCAGCTTCGTCTGCGGCTTCCATGGCTGGACCTTCGATACCGAGGGCAACAACACCTATATTCTCGACCCGCAGGACTGGCAGGGCGCGCTCAATGCCGAATGCACCCGCCTGTCGGATGTGAAGATCGATACATGGGGCGGCTGGATCTGGATCCATATGGACCTCAATGCCGAGCCGCTGATCGATTTCCTGGGCGATGCCGGCCGCATCCTGTCCTACTTCGAAATGGACAAGATGCGCTACAAATGGCGCAAATGGGTGGTCTATCCGGCCAATTGGAAAACCGCGCTGGAGGCTTTCATGGAGCCCTATCATGTCGCGGGCACCCATACCCAGCTGCTCGATTATGGCGATTATTACGCATATAGCGCGGCCTATGGCCTGCATGGGGTAAGCGGTTTCGACCAGCGCGACCCGGCCTTCCAGATGAGCCAGAGCAGCAGCGTCACCCGCGCCGGCAAGGGCGACGATCCGCGCCGCTCCACCTATGAGCTGATCCGCGAAAATTACGAGACATTGAACTATGCGGCCTCGACCGAGACTTTGGTCAATGCGGCAAGCCGGCTGGTCGACGAACTGCCCGAAGGCACGGCGGTCGGCGATGTCATCGCCCATTGGCTGAAATCGGCCAAGGCGGACGATGCCGCGCGCGGCGTCATCTGGCCGGAAATCCCGCCCGAGGTGATGGCCGAGGCGGGCCTCGCCTGGCACGTCTTTCCCAACATGTCGGTGCTGCAGGGGATCACCTTCGCCCTTTGCTACCGCACCCGTCCCTATGGCGACGATCCCGACATGTGCATCTTTGAATCCTACGCGATCGAGCGCTTCCCCGAAGGGGAAGTGCCGGTCACCGAATGGGAAGAGACGGAGGCCACCGCCGAGGGCTGGGGCGCCGTCCTCGCCCAGGATTTCTCGAACATGGAATGGGTGCAGAAGGGCATGAAGTCGCGCGGTTTCCGCGGGCCGCTGCCCAACCCCCATCAGGAACGCAAGATCACCAATTTCCACCGCAACCTAGCCACGTACATGGGTACGGGCGCACCGAGGTTACTCAAATGAGCTATGACGATCCCAAGCCCGCCGTCAACGTGAACGCCACCGACAAGAAGGGCACGCCGGTCTACAAGCGGATGCTGGACCTGTTCGAGGCCGAAGGCATCAACACGCTGTTCGGCATTCCCGACCCCAATTTCGTCCACATGTTCCTGGAGGCCGAGCGTCGCGGCTGGACCGTGGTTGCGCCCCATCATGAAGCCGCTGCCGGCTTCATGGCCGAGGCCGCGTCGCGCATCACCGGCAAGCCCGCCGTCGCGATCGGCACGCTGGGGCCGGGCATCGCCAATATGGCGCCCGCCATCCAGTGCGCGCTGGTCGAAAATTCGCCGGTCATCTTCCTGTCGGGCCAGCGCGCCCGCGTCACCGAACAGCGCGTCCGTCGCGGCCGCATCCAGTTCGTGAAGCAGATGCCCCTGTTCGAGAATAGCGTCAAATATGCCGCCTCGATCGAATATGCCGACCAGACCGACGAAGTCGTGCGCGAGGGCATCCGCAAGGCGATGGGCGGCACCCCCGGCCCGGTCTATATCGAATATCCCAGCCACATCATCCTGGAGGAGCTGGACCTGCCCGCGCCGCTGGCGCCGGATCGCTATCGCCTGGTCAATCAGGGCGCCGACATCGACCGGGTCAAGGAAGCGGCCGACCTGATCCGCGCGGCCAAGAACCCGATCCTGCTGGTCGGCCATGCCGTCCACACCTCGCGCTCGGGCGCGGCGGTGAAGGAACTGGCGGACCTCATGAACTGCCCGGTGATCCAGACTTCGGGCGGCACCAGCTATATCAAGGGGCTGGAAGATCGCACCTTCCAATATGTCTTCTCCAAGGCGTCGATCGAGGCGGTCACGGAATCGGATCTGGTGCTGGCGCTGGGCACCGAACTGGGCGAGCCGGTCCATTTCGGCAAATGGCGCTACTGGATGAAGAATGAAGCGATCCGCAAGTGGATCTATGTCGAGCAGGATCCCGCCGCGATCGGCGTCAACCGGCCGATCGACGTGCCGCTGGTCGGCGACCTGCGCGGCGTCGTGCCGCAGCTGGTCGAGGCGCTGAAGGACACGCCGCGCTCGCCCGCGCCGATGCTGGAAGCCTTCATGCGCGACGGCCAGGCCGAGCTGGACGAACTGGCGGCGGAATCGCGCACCAAGAGCGATGGCACCGGCGACCTGCCGATCCATCCCGCCCGTCTGGCGGTGGAAGCGACCGAGGCCTTCCCCAAGGACGGCATCCTGATCCGCGACGGCGGCGCCGGCGTGATCTTCCAGTGGACCTATTCGCAGTGCAAGCCGAACGACGTCATCTGGAACCAGAATTTCGGCCATATCGGCACAGGCATTCCCTATGCCACCGGCGCGATGCTGGCGGACAAGGCGGCCACTGGCGTCAGCCGTCCGGGCCTGCTGCTGACCTCCGACAGCAGCTTCATGTTCCATATCGCCGAACTGGAAGTGGCAGTGCGCACCAAGCTGCCGCTGGTCTGCGTGGTCGGCGTGGATAATCAGTGGGGTCTGGAAGTGGGCGTCTACAAGCGCACCTTCGGCCAGGGCACGGAAGAAACCGGCACCCATTGGAGCAAGGAAGTCCGCTTCGACAAGATCGGCGAGGGCTTTGGCTGCCACGGCGAATATGTGACCAGGGCAGAGGACATCAAGCCGGCGATCGCGCGCGCCTATGCCAGCGGCAAGCCGGGCGTCGTCCATGTCGTGATCGACCCCAAGGCCAATTCGGAAGAAATGCCGAAATATGCCGAATTCCGCACCTGGTATGCCGAAGGCACCCAGTAAAACGCCCTTCTTCCCCGGATAAGGGGAGGAGGACCGCCGCAGGCGGTGGAGGGGTGTCTCCCCGGCGGACACACCCCTCGCTCTGGCCTTTGGCCAGCCACCTCCCCTTCAAGGGGAGGATTTTGGAGAGGATGGGACATCGACATGCGCGACTATCGGAACTTCTATATCGACGGCCAGTGGGTCGCCCCGGTCGAACCGAAGACCGCGGATGTCATCAACCCCGCGACCGAGGCGGTGGCCGGCACCATTTCGCTCGGCGGTGTCGCCGACGTGAACAAGGCGGTCGCCGCCGCTCGCAAGGCCTTTGCCGGCTGGTCGCAGACCACGCGCGAACAGCGGCTCGACCTGCTGCTCGCCATCCAGGCCGAATATGCCCGGCGCCAGACCGAACTGGGCGATGCGATCATCGAGGAGATGGGCGCGCCGTCCTCGCTCGCCCATGGCTTCCATGTCGGCTTGGGGGCCGGCCATCTGCAGACCGCGATCGAGGTGCTGCGCGAATTCAAGTTCGACGAGCCGCATGGCGCGACGATGATCGCGCGCGAGCCGATCGGCGTCTGCGCGCTCATCACGCCGTGGAACTGGCCGATGAACCAGACCTGCGTGAAGATTTTCCCGGCGCTGGCGACCGGCTGCACCATGATCCTGAAGCCGCCACAACTCGCCCCCTTCTCGGCCCAGATCCTGGCCGAAATTCTCGATACGGCGGGCGTGCCGGCGGGCGTGTTCAACATGGTGCAGGGCAGCGGCAGCGTGATCGGCACCGCGCTTTCCACCCATGAGGATGTCGACATGGTGTCCTTCACCGGGTCGGAGCCGGTCGGCGTCCAGATCCAGAAGGATGCCGCGACCACGATCAAGCGGGTCGGGCTGGAACTGGGCGGCAAGAGCGCCTTCATCGTCTTGGATGATGACGCGCTGGCCGCCAATGTCGCCGGCGCGACCGGCGGCATGATGGGCAATTCGGGCCAGACCTGCAGCGCCGGATCGCGCCTGCTGGTGCCCGCGTCGCGCATGGATGAGGTGATTGCGGCGGCCAAGGGCGCAGCGGACGCAGTGACGGTCGGTGATCCGACCGGCAATGTCGCCATGGGTCCGGTCGTGTCGAAGAGCCAGTACAACATCATCCAGGACTATATTCGCAAGGGCCTGGATGAGGGCGCGACCCTGATCGCTGGCGGCGCCGGTCGCCCGGACGGGATCGACAAGGGCTGGTTCGTGAAGCCGACGGTGTTCGTCGGCACCAACAACATGGTGATCGCGCGCGAGGAAATCTTTGGCCCGGTGCTGGTGATCATCGGCTATGACGATATCGACCACGCAGTCGACATCGCCAATGACAGCAATTTCGGTCTCGCCGGCTATGTCAGCGGCACGGATATTGACCAGTGCCGTGCCGTCGCCCGGCGGATGCGCACCGGCTGGATCAGCATCAATGGCGGATTCGATTTCCACGCCCCCTTTGGCGGTTACAAGCGCAGCGGCAATGGCCGCGAATGGGGCGAGCATGGCTTCCTCGAATATCTCGAAGTGAAGTCGCTGCTGGGCTACGCCTGAGATGGCGGTCCAGTCCGGGCGCTATGGCGCCGCCAGTGCTGCGGCCGCTGCCGAGGGCTGGACCCTCGCGCGGCTGACCCCGCCCAGCCGCCTGCACGGCGCCAATGGGCTGGCGACCGGGCCGGACGGGCGCCTCTATGTCGCACAGGTCGGTGGCAGCCAGGTCAGCGCGATCGATGTCGACAGCGGCGCGATCGAGACGATCAGCGCGATGGGCGGCGCCATCGTCGCGCCCGACGATCTGGTGTTCGACGATGCCGGCAACCTCTATCTGACCGAAATTACCGAGGGCCGGGTCGCGATGCGCACGCCATCGGGCGACGTGCGGGTGGTGCGCGGCGACATTCCGGTCGCCAACCCGATCACCTGGCATCAGGGCCGGCTGATCGCGGGCGAATGCCGTATCGGCGCGCGGATCATGGAACTGGACCAGGATGGGGGCGAACCGCGCGTCATCCTCGACAATATACCGATGGCCAACGCCTTTCAGGTCGGGCCGGACGGCAAGCTCTATTTTCCCGTGATGGGCGCCAACGAGATCTGGCGGGTGGACCTGAATGGCGGCGCGCCCGAAGTGGTGGCCGGCGATCTGGGCGTGCCGGATTCAGTGAAGTTCGACAGCAAGGGGCGG
Organism: Sphingomonas sp. S-NIH.Pt3_0716; assembly: GCF_003950715.1. NCBI lineage: Bacteria > Pseudomonadati > Pseudomonadota > Alphaproteobacteria > Sphingomonadales > Sphingomonadaceae > Sphingomonas > Sphingomonas sp. S-NIH.Pt3_0716. Next base: position 42,416 of record NZ_QLJK01000035.1, read on the forward strand.
ATCGTCACGACCCAGGTGGCCAGCGGCCAGGTGCTGCGGCTCGACCTGGTGAGCGGCACGCGCGAGGTGCTGGCCGATCTTGGCCCCGGCCTCGACAATGTCAGCTTCATCGGCGACCGCATCTTCGTGTCGAGCATTCCGGGCGAAATCACCGAATTGCTGGGCGATGGCAAGGTCCGCTCCGTCGTGCCGCGCGCACTGCAATGGCCGCTGGGCCTCGCCATGGGTGCGGATGGGGCGCTGTTCGTTGCCGATGGCACCTTCGGCTATACGCTGCGGTCCGGCGAGGCGCTGACCCTGGCCGGCATGATCTTCTACCCCGGCTGCCCCGGCTATATGCGCGGTGTCGCCGCTGGCGCGCAGGCGGGGGAGTGGATCATCAGCACCGGCTTGGGAGCGGTGGCGCGCTATCGGCCGGGGCAGGGGGAAAGCGATTTCCTCGCCACCGGCCTCGACCAGTTGATGGGTGTGGCGGTCGCGCCGGGCGGGGCGGTGGTCGTCGCCGAATATGGCACTGGCCGGCTGCTCTCGATCGAGAATGGCACGGTCGGCGAACTCGCGACCGGACTCGACAAGCCGATGGGCGTGGCGCTGGCGCCGGATGGGACAGCCTATGTCGCCGAGGCCGGAGCGGGGCGCGTGGTGCGAGTCGCGACCGGTCGCAGCGAGACGATCATCGATGGTCTCGGCCGACCGGAAGGGCTGGCGATCCATGATGGGAAGCTGTTCGTCGTCGATACGCGGGCCAAGACATTGGTCGCCACCAACCTGTCGGGCGGCGCGCGCGCGACGATCGCCAGCGCCCTGCCGGTCGGCGCGCCCGCCGGCGTGACACCCAAATTCCTGGGCCCGATCGGTGACATGGCCGGGCCGATGATCAATTTCGCCGATGTGACGGCGGGACCGGACGGCACGCTCTATGTGTCGGGCGACGCTGAAGGCAGCGTGCTGGCGTTACGCCGCCGGTAAGGGACGGTCGCCGCTGAGCTGCTCGCTGAGCGCGTCCGCCGCCTCGACCAGCGCCTGTTGCAATGCGCCCAGCCCCTCGCGTTGCAGTGCGGCGCCGATGCCGATCGCCACCAGCGCATGGACCGGGCGGCCCGCGCCTTTCCATACGGGCGCGGAGACGACGGTGACGCCGGCAATATATTGGCCCTCGTCCACCGCGAAGCCCTGCGCGCGGGTCTGGCGCAATTGCTCCATCCAGTCGGCGAAGGGCGGGGGATCGTCCCAGCGCAGGGTGTCGAACCGCGCCTTCAGTTCCTTCTCGCCATAATCGCCAAAGGCGGCGATGCAGCGGCCGGTGGCACTGATCAGCGCGGGAAAGCGGCTGCCAACCTGGGCGCTCAGCTGAAAGCCGCTGCCCGACTGCGCCATGGCGACGACGATCATATGATCGAGGCCCACCGCCTGCACCCCCAGCATGGTAAGGCCGAAGCGCTGGGCCAGCCGATCAAGCACCGGTTGGGCAAGGTCGTTGAAGGCGTCGCGGCGTAGCCAGTTGCGCGCCAGCGTCAGCACGCCGGCCTGCAGCGCATAGCGTTTGGTGTCGGGATCGAAGGCGACCAGTTCCTCCTCCACCAGCGCGCGCAGCACATAGAGGCAGGTGCTGGGCACCAGCCCCAGTTCCTTGGCGATCGCCTGCACGCCGAGCGGCCGGTCGCTCTTGCCCAGCAGGCGCAGGATCGCGGCGGCACGGGCGATGGCGGGTGCCTTGCTCTCCTGCACGGCCTTGGCGACCTTGCGGACGGTGGAGGGCGGGCGGGGCGTCGTGCGGCTGTCGGTCATGGCGTCATCCTATCGCGACGCCGATGGCCTGTCATTCGAAATATAGAACATCATTCACTATTTACAACAAATGAGTCGCTGTGACATCGCTTGTGGCAAGCAGCGACGGGGTTTCGGCCCGTTCGCCCGGTTGAATGCCGGACCGATGGGATGGGATGATGGCGAAGCTAACCGACTATCGCAGCTATGCCGATGCACAGGCACATGCGACCTCAGCGGCGCTGTGGGATCTGTTCGACGGCGACCGCGAAGACCTGAACATTGCCTATGAATGTATCACCCGCCATGCCGATGGATCGGGTCGTGCTGCCGTGCGCATCGCTCATGCAGATGGCCGCGACGAGATACTGAGCTTCGACGCGATCGCGGCGGGGGCCGCGCGCTTCGCCCATTGGCTCGATGCCGAGGGTATTCAGCCGGGCGAACGCATCGCCTTCATGCTGGAGCCTTCGCTGCCCTTCTATGTCTGCCTGTTCGGGGCGATGCAGACCGGCGCGATCTCGGTGCCGCTCTTCACCCTGTTCGGCCCGGATGCGCTGCGGCTGCGGGTGGATGATTGCAAGCCGACCATCCTCATCACCAATGCGGAAAAGGCGGAACTGGCGCGCAGCATGGATGGCCCGCGCGTGATCGTCGCCGACGACGCATTGCTGGCCGATCTCGCCCGCTTCCCGGCGAGCTACAGCCCGAAGACCAAGGCCAATGACCTGGCCGTCTTCCAATATACGTCGGGCACCACGCGCGAACTGCCCGAGGCGGTGAAGCACAGTCACCGTGCGCTGGTGACCTTGATGTTCGCCGCGCTCTACGGCACCGGCATTCGGCCGGGCGACGAGTTTTTCTGCCCCTCCTCGCCGGCCTGGGGGCATGGCCTGTGGCATGGCACGCTGGCGCCGCTGGGGCTGGGCGTGACGACGGGCACCTTTGCCGGCCGGTTCGATCCGGTGCGGCTGATGCAGGCGCTGGACGCTTATGGCATCACCAACATGTCGGCCGCCGCGACCCATTATCGCATGATGAAGAATAGCGGCCGGGCCGCCGATTTCGCCTTCCATTTCGACAAGCTGTCCTACACCGGCGAGCCGATCGACCCGGCGACGCTGGAGTTCATCGACGCCCATTTCAAGGTGCCGGCCTGTTCCATGTACGGCACGACCGAGATTGGCGTGGTGCTGGTCAACTATCCCGGCGCGCAGGATTTCAGGGTGAAGCCGGGTTCGCTGGGCAAGGCGGTGCCGGGCCAGAAGCTGGAAGTGCAGCGCCCCGATGGCAGCGCCTGCGATCCCGGCGAGATTGGCGAGCTGATGCTGTGGCGGCGCGACCGGTGGGAAACCACCAAGGACCGGGCGAAGATCGACGCCGACGGCTATTTCTACCATTGCGGCCGCGCCGACGACGTCATCATCTCGGCCGGCTGGACGATGAGCGCGGTCGAGATCGAGAATACGCTGCTCAAGCATGAGGCGGTGCTGGAATGCGCGGTGATCGGCGTGCCCGATGACAAGCGCGGCCAGGTGGTGAAGGCCTTCATCATCCTCAATCGCGACGGCAGCGACGCGCTGGTCCGCGAATTGCAGGACTTCACCCGCGAAAAGCTCGCCCAGCATGAATTCCCCCGCATCGTCGAATTCGTGACCGACCTGCCCAAGACGCCGGCCGGCAAGGTCCACCGCAAGATATTGAGAGATCGTGAGGCCGCCAAGGCGGTCGAACTCGCCAACTGAAGTCAGGAGAAGAGAGATGGCAACATTGGCCGAAGCGCCCGTGAACAAATTCCCCAAGATCACCGAGGAGGGGCTGGACGACCTGCGCAAGCGCATCGGCGTCAAGATCGAGAATACTGTCGAGCCGTGGAATTACGAAGCCACGCGCGACGCGATCCGCCATTATGCCCATGGTATCGGCGACGATAATCCGCTGTGGTGCGATCCGGCCTATGCCGAAAAGACCAAGCATGGTTCGCTGGTCGCGCTGCCAAGCTTCCTGTTCACCACCAGCCGCATCATCTCGGGCTATTGCGGTGGCCTGTCGGGCGTCCATGCGATGTGGGCGGGCGCCGACTGGACCTGGCACAAGCCGGTGCTGCGCAACGACACGATCCGCACCGAGGCCTATTTGAAGGATCTGATCGAGCATCAGACCAAGTTCGCCGGCCGCAGCTTCCAGCAGATCTACCATGTCGATTTCTTCAACCAGTCGGGCGACAAGGTCGCCGAAGGCGACAGCTGGGTGTTCCGCACCGATCGCGACGAAGCGCGCGAGCGTGGTACCAAGTACACCGAAGCCCGTGGCCGGGTGGAGCCCTTCTCCGACGAACAGCTGGCCGAGATGTACAAGCTGTACGAGAAGGAAGAAATTCGCGGCGCCACGCCCCGTTACTGGGAAGATGTGCAGGTCGGCGATGAACTGCCGCGCATGATGAAGGGGCCGATGACCGTCACCGGCTTCATCTGCTACGCGCAGGGCTGGGGCGGCCTCTATATCCGCGCCAACAAGCTGGCGTGGAAGATGCAGCAGAAGCATCCCGGCACCGGCATCAAGAACCGCTTCAACGTGCCCGACTGCCCGGAACGCGTCCATTGGGACGAGGCGTTCGCGCTCGAAGTCGGCGCGCCGGGCGCCTATGACTATGGTCCGGAACGCTGCAGCTGGCTGACCCATCAGGTCACCAACTGGATCGGCGACGACGGCTTCCTTCACAAGAGCAAGTGCCAGATCCGCCGGCACAATCCCGATGGCGACGTGATCTTCATCGACGGCAGCGTGATCCGCAAGTTCGAGGAGAACGGCAAGAAATATGTCGAGATCCAGCAGCGCGCGGAAACCCATCGCGGCGAAGTCTCGGCCTTCGGCACCTCGATTGCCGAACTGCCCAGCCGCCCGGCCTGATCCGGGCGCGGCGGGCCGTTCCTTCCCCCTGGGGAGGATTTGGGATGGGACGGCCCACCGAAAGATGCATGATGGACAGCCACGACAAGAATATATGGGCAGGGCCGCTGGCCGGGGTGCGGGTGCTGGATTTCACCCGCGTCCTGGCCGGTCCCTCGGCTGCACTGGCGCTTGCCGATCTGGGCGCGGAAGTCATCAAGGTGGAGCCGCCCGGCAGCGGGGATGACACCCGCAGCTTCCCGCCGCTGCGCGAAGGCGAGAGCCATTATTTCCTCAGCGTCAATCGCGGCAAGAAGAGCATCGTGCTCGACCTCAAGGCCCCCGAGGGGCTGGCGATCGCGCGCGATCTGGCGGCCAAGTCCGACATCCTCATCGAAAATTACCGGCCCGGCGTGATGGACCGGCTGGGCCTTGGCTATGAGGCGCTGTCGGCGCTCAACCCCGGCCTCATCTATTGCGCCATTTCCGGTTTCGGCATGACCGGGCCGCTCAAGGATCGGCCGTCCTTCGACATCGTGTTGCAGGCCATGTCCGGCGCGCTCAGCGTCAATGGCGAACCGGGCGGGCTGCCGACCAAGCTCGGCATTCCGCTGGGCGATCTGGTCGGCGGCATCAACGGGCCGATCGCCATCCTCGCCGCCCTGCACGAACGCCATGCGACCGGGCGCGGCCGGCTGATCGACATCAGCCTGATGGACGGGATGATCGGCCTGCTCGGCTATCTGGCGCAACTCAGTTTCTTCACCGGGCAGGACCCGGTGCCGCAGGGATCGCAGCACCCCAATCTCGTCCCCTATGGCGTCTTCCCGGCCAGCGACGGGTCGATCGTGATCGCCTGTCTCACCAATCATTTCTGGGGCAAGATCTGCGCCGCGCTGGGGCTGGACGCGCTGGCCGACGATCCGCGCTATGACATGCTTGACAAGAGGCGCGAGCGACGGGCGGAGGTGAATGCCCTGCTGTCGGCGGCGACCCAGACCCGCACCGTGGCCGACCTCGCCGATTTGTTCGCCGCGCACCAGGTGCCGCACGCGCCGATCCTGACCATCAGCGAGGCGCTGGCCCAGCCGCAGACGCTGGCCCGCAACATGGTGGTGGAGACCGAGCACAGGACGCTGGGCACGATCCCGATCGTCAACCGTCCCTTCCGCTTCCCCGGTGCGGAGCAGCCGGTGCCGAGCGCGCCGCCGGTGCTGGGCGAGCATAGCGATATGGTGTTGGCAGACCTTCTGGGCATGGATGCGCAGACCATCGCCCGCCTGCGCGACGCCGGAATCGTCGCCTGAGCGATCATTTGGCGCCACGCTTGGGGCGACGGCACCGCCGCCGCTAAGCTCCCCGCCAATCATCATCCGGGAGAGAGACTATCATGCTGCGATTTGACGACCGCGTCGCCCTGATCACCGGCGCCGGGCGTGGCCTCGGCCGGGCTTATGCGCTGCTGCTGGCGGCGCGCGGCGCGAAGGTGGTGGTCAATGATCCCGGCGTCAGCATGCAGGGCGAAGGGACCGATGCCGGCCCGGCCCAGTCGGTGGTGGACGAAATCCGCGCCGCCGGGGGCCAGGCGATCGCCTCGACCGACAGCGTCGCCACGCCTGAAGGCGGGCAGGCGATGATCGACCTCGCCCGCGACCATTTCGGCAGCATCGACATCCTCATCCACAATGCCGGGATCGTCCGGCGCGGCGGCCTAGCGGAACTCAGCTATGCCGATTTCGAGACGGTGCTCGACGTCCATCTGCGCGGCGCCTTCCATGTCGTGCGCGCCGCCTTCCCGCATATGTGCGCCGCCAATTATGGCCGCATCGTCCTGACCGGATCGATCAACGGCCTCTACGGCAATGCCGGCGTGGTCAATTACAGCGTCGCCAAGGCCGGGATGATCGGCCTGTCCAACGTCGCCGCGATCGAGGGGACGGCCCATGGCGTGAAGAGCAACATCATCCTGCCCGGCGCCGTCACCCGCATGGCCGAGGGTCTCGATACCAGCGCCTATCCGCCGATGGATCCGGAGCTGGTCGCACCCGCCGTCGGCTATCTGGCGCATCAGGATTGCGCGGTCAGCGGCGAGATGCTGATCGCCATGGCCGGGCGCGTCGCGCGGGCCTACACGATGGAAACCGTCGGCCTGTTCCAGCCCGACTGGACGATCGAGCAGATCGCCGATCGGCTGGCGGAGATACGCGACACGCAGGACGCGTTGCTCTTCCCACCGGTGCCGACCGGCCATCTCGACCATCTGCGCTACAGCTTCGCGATGGCCAGCCAGGGCATGAAACAGGGCTGATCGCTCAGCCCTGTTTCGCCGCCATCATCGCCTGGATCAGCGGCTTGATCTGGGCTTCCACCGGCGCCGGGTTGAAATGCTCGGCGACCGATGCGATCCGACCATCGCGAATGCGTAGCAGGAAGACATAGCGATTGGCGAAGGGCTCGCCATTCACCAGCATGCCCGCCGACCGCACCTCGGCTGCGACCCGGTCCTCTTGCGCCGTCAATGAATCGACGGTGAAGCTCAGCCCGCCCTGGAACAGCGACCCCAGCATCGCCACGCCGCGCTGATAGGCGGCGCGCGGCGCATCGACGCCCGACGTCGTCGTCCAGGCGGTCATGTCCTCGGTCAGCAATTCGTCCGGCAGTGCCGCCGCCGACAGGGCGGCGAAGAAGCGGCGAGCGAGATCATGATGGGCCTGCGCCATCGGATCAGGCCTTCACGGGAATCGAGAAGCGGTCGGTATAGTCCTTGAAATGGGCGTGGATCTGCGCCCGATCGAGGCCATAATCGGCCAGGTCATAGCTATGCTTGCCATGCTTGCCCTGTGGATTGGCGGCCAGCATCGCGGTCATGCCGGCTTCCGCTTCCGCCGTGAAGGGCTCGTCGAAGCGAGCATAGAGCTTGCGCATCTCGCCGATCGGGTCGCGCAGCTGGTCGTCATACTGGATGTCGTGGATCGCATCTTGACCATGTTTCTCGCGATAGGTCAGCATCCGCTCGATCATCAGGTCGAAGGTGCGCAGCTGCGATCGGCCGACCTCGACTGGGTCGACATCGGCGCTGAACATCTTGCGCACCTGATAGACGAGGCTGCAGGCAGAGCCGACGACATCGGCCGGATCGCGATGGGTCATCACCAGCTGGGCGTCGGGATAGACGCTAGTCAGGTCTTCCAGGAACAGCGGATGCCAGGGGTTCTTCAGTGTCCAGCGGCCGCCATTTTCCGCCTGCAGCAATTGCAGCAGCCGCTTGTGATAGCGGAAGGCGGGCAGGTAGCTCGTGGCGAACAGCCATTTCTGATAGCTCGGCACATGCAGCACCGAGTCATAATATTGGGCGCAGAAGGACGGCGCCATGGCGAACTGGCACTCGGTCGGGCTGTCGGCATCCTCATGATGGATGGCCGAAATATGCGGCGCATATTTGAGCGACATGTCGAGCCGCGCCTGTTCCGCGACATAGCGCGGGTCGCTGCTGAGCGTGCCGGCCGCAGCGGGCGGCGCCGAATTGAACGCCTCCCAGCGCAGGAAGGACCGGCGAGCCGGATCTGCGTTCAGCAGGTTGATGGTCAGGGTCGTGCCGGTGCGCGGCAGGCCGAAGACGAATAGCGGCTTTTCGACCGGCGCGTCGAGCAGGTCTGGATGGCGGGCGAGCCAGTCCTCGACCTGCAGCCGGTTGGCGAGCGTCGCGGTCAACTGCTGCGCCCAGCGGCCTTGCGCTGCCTCGGTGAGGTTGGCCTCGCGATTGATCGCATCGACCAGCACGTCCAGCCCTTCCAATATGGCGTCGTCGCCCAGGTCGGAAAGGCCGGTCTGTTCGCGCGCGGCGGCGACCAGGGCGTCGGCGTCGAGGCCGATGGTGTCGGTGGTCATGATCCTCTTCCCTTCTGTTTTTCAGGCGGCCTGCGCCGCGATCTCGGCCAAGGCCCCCAGCACGCTGTCGGCATGTTCGTGCCGACAGATGAGGAGGTCTGGCATGTATGTGTCTTCTTGGTTGTAGATGAGCGGCGATCCATCGATGCGGGATGCGTGGAGGCCGTGGGCGAGTGCGA
>NZ_QLJK01000036.1:0-48455 GCF_003950715.1 Sphingomonas sp. S-NIH.Pt3_0716
GCGCTGGGCATGATATCGACCTCGCCCTGGCCTTCGGGCCGGGTCAATATCTTGCCCAGCGCCTTTTCCAGTTCGCTGCGCAGCAGCGCGAAGTCGCGCTCCACGCCTTCGGCACGGCCGATCAGCACATGGTCGGCACCAGCCACACCATGCACAGGCAGCAGTTCGCGTGCCAGGACGCGAAAACGGCGCTTCATCCGATTGCGGATGACAGCGCCGCCTATCTTCTTGGTCACCGTGATGCCGATACGCATCGCCGGATCGCCATCGCCGCGCTCACGCACCAGCAGGACGAATCCCGGCATGGGCGCGCGTCGGCCCCGATTCGCCGCCAGGAAATCCGCGCGCTTGCCCATGATGGCAGGCGCGGCCGGCGGCGTCAGGTCGCTCAGGCGCTCAGGCTCTTGCGGCCGCGGGCACGACGGGCGCGCATGATGTTGCGGCCACCGGGGGTCGCCATGCGAGCGCGAAAACCGTGACGGCGCTTCCGAACCAGATTGCTCGGCTGAAAAGTGCGCTTCATCGTTCATTCCTCAAACAAACTAGAGAATCAGGTATGACAAAAAAGGGCCGCCACACGGGGCGACCGCAAGTCAGGGGCCGTCCGATAGGGAAATGGGGCGGAGAAGTCAATGGCGCTGCGCCGCGCTTCCCCGCAAACCCCTGCTTGTCCCGCCCGAACCGCTCTCGGGCTTACTTCCCGCGGGCGCTCGTCACCGCGTCCTTGAGCGAATCATAGCCGACCGCGCCGTTCAGCACCTGGTTGCCGATGACGAAGGTCGGCGTGCCGCTCGCCTGGAGCTTCTGAGCCAGGGCGATGTTCGACTGCAGCTCGGCATCATATTTGCTCGACGCCATCGCCGCTTCGGCATCGGCCTTGGTGATTCCGGCCTGGGTGGCGGCGCCGATAATCGATTCGCGGGTCACCTTGCCAGCGCCATAGAGCGCCTTGTGATAGACCATGTAGCGATTGCGCTCGGCCGCCAGCAGCGACACCTTGGCCGCGTCGGAGCTTTCCTCCGACAGGATCGGCAGTTCGCGATAGACGATCTTCACCTTGGCATCGGCGCCGACCAGCTTGGCAAGGTCGGGCAGCGAGGCGCGGCAATAGCCGCAGGCATAGTCGAAAAACTCGACCACGGTGACATCGGCATTGGCCGCGCCTTCCCATGCGCCGGCATAGGGCGTTTCGATCGTCTGGCGATTCGCGTCGATCGTGCCTTCCATCCGCTTGGCCTGCAGCTTCTCGATCGCCTGCGGGATGATCTCGGGATGCTCCAGGATATAGTCGTGGACGATCTTTTCGATCGCGGCCTTGTCGCCGGTGGAGACGCTGCCGGGCGCCTGTACGGCAAGGGCGGTGCCGGCGGCGCCAGCGATCAAGGCGAGGGCGCCCAGGGTCATCTGCATTTTCCTGTTGGATAGGGCCGCACGAAAGCTGGGCCGGGTCTGATCTGTCATCTTCTCTTCCGCTTCTGCTCGACGGCAGCCCGCGAGACCATCGCGATATCCTGCGCCCGCAGATAGTCAACCGTTCCGGGCTTCAAACCCTGCATCGCCGCGTCCGCACTGCGCAGCGCCATACTGTCCTGCCCGATCATCGAAAAGCGCTCGGCACTGGCCAGCGCGGCGCGCGGCGTGTCGCCGCGATGCTCGTAGACGACGCCCAGTTGATACCAGGCGAAGGGATTTTCGCGGTCTCGCGCGATCGCATTGCGCAGCACGGTCTCTGCCTCGGCATAATTTTTCTCATCCTCGGTCGCGATCAGGGCATGGCCCAGCAATACCGCGATCAGCGGCTGCTGCGTTTTGGCGACGGCCTCGCGCAGCGGTGGAATCGCCTCGCCAGGCCGCCCGCTCTCCAGCAGGATCTGGCCCTTCAGCTCCAGGAAATAGGGATCATGCGGCGCCGCCGTCAGCAGCGCGTCCGCCTCGCTCAGCGCCTTCTCGGGATATGCGCTCTTATGCCAGGCATAGGCGCGCGCATAATGGGCCGGGATCGACCGGTCGCTCTCGGGATATTTGAGCAGCGTCTGCTGCGGCTCCGATACGAAGCCGATCAGCTTCGCCTTGATCCGCTCGAACCGCGCTTCCAACTGGGGATTGGGTGGCGTGTCCCAGGCCGGATCGACCGTATAGACCTCGCGCAGCACATTGATGCGCTCGCCCGACAGCGGATGGGTGCGGCCGTAACTATTTTCCTGCGGAATCGCGAGGCGATATTCCTGATTCTGCAGCTTCTTGAAGAATTCCAGGCTGCCCTTGCCGCTCAGATGCGCGGCGCTCAGATAGCGCGCGCCGGCAAGGTCGGCGGAGCTTTCCTGCGCGCGCGAGAAAGCCAGATATTTGGACATGCCGACCTGCTGGCCCAGGCCCATGATGCCCATGCCGGCCTCCGCGCCGCCTGCCGCGATCGCCGCCGCACCCAGCACCAGGCTCAGCAAGGTGATGCTGGTCGCCTCCTTGATGCCGTCGGTGCGGATGACATGGCCGCCCTCGATATGGCCCAGTTCATGCGCGACCACGCCCTGCAACTGGTTCACATTGTCGGCCTGCGCGATCAGCCCGCTATGCACCCAGACATATTGGCCGCCCGCGACGAAGGCGTTGATCTCCGGATCATTGATCACCATTACCTGGACATTGCGCGGCTGCATGCCCGCCGCCTCGACCAGATCGCCCGACATGTCCGCCATGAAGGCTTCGGTCTCGGCATCGCGCAATATGCTCTGGGCCAGCGCCGGCCGCGCCATCAGCATCAGCGACCCCAGCAGGAGCGCCGTCAGGCGCAGCCACCGCGTCATCATGCAAAGCCTTGATGGGGAAGGGGAACAGGCATTGGCCCGATTTATGCCCTTCTCGCCCTGAACATCAAGTGAAGCCACGAAAAACGCCGCCATCCGACCCCTGGGGCTGGATGACGGCGTGTTTCATTCAGGTCTGAACTTCTGCCTTATTGGCCGAAGGTGCGCTGCCACCAGCCACGGCGCGGTTCGCCATTCTCGTCGCTCTCCGCCTCTGTGGCGGGGTCGGCAGTGACGGCTTCGCTGGCCGGTGCAGCCGCAGCCGGTGCCTCGGCCGGCGCTGCAGCGGCCTCGGTCACGGCCGGCGCGGCCTCGACGGCAGCTTCCTCGGCGACCGGTTCGACCTTCTTCTTGCGGGTGCGCTTGGGCTTGGGCTTTTCGGCCGCTTCCTCGGCAACCACCTCGACGGCGGGCGCTTCGGCGGCAGCAGCGGCTTCGGCCTCGACATCCGCCTTCTTCTTGCGGGTGCGCTTGGGCTTGGGCTTTTCGGCCGCTTCCTCGACGACCGGCTCGGCGGCGGGCGCTTCGGCAACGACTTCGGCCGGGGCCTCGGTCGCTTCGACGGCAGCCGGCTCGGCCGCCGCGTCCTTCGCCTTGCGGGCACGGGGGCGACGGCGCGTCTTGGGTGCTTCCTCGGCCGGAGCTTCTTCCGGCGCTGCATCGGCAACCGGAGCTTCCTCGACAGGCGCGGCCGCTTCGGCTTCGATCACCGTCTCAGCGCCGTCCTCGCCAGCGGTCTCACCGGCTTCGGCACCCGCTTCGCCACCTTCGCGACGGCGACGACCGCCACGGCGACCGCGGCGACCACGACGGCGGCTGCCGCCTTCATCCTCGCCTTCGGCGGCCGGTTCGGCGGCAACAGCCTCGGCATCGGTCTCGACGTCAGCCGATTCCTCGCCTTCCTCACCGTCTTCGGCGCCATTGTCTTCGCCGGTCTCGCCCTGCGCATCATCGCGCTGGCCACCACGGCGACGGCGACGGCGGCGACGGCGGCGACCGCCTTCCCGTTCCTCGCCCCGGTCACCGCGCTCGCCACGCTCCTGGCGTTCGGGGGCGGCTTCCTCCTCGATCTCTTCCTCTTCCTCGTCCTCGATCACGTCGAGGTCATCCTCTTCCTCCGCGAGCGGGGCATAGGTGACGACGCGTTCGGGGCGCGGACCGCTGGGCTCGACCGACATGCGGGCGCCCTCGATCTCGCCATCGGGCAGAACGACGATGCGCACGCCATAGCGCTGTTCGATCTCGTCCAATTCGCGACGCTTGTTGTTGAGGACGTAGAAGGCGGCTTCCTGGCTGGCGCGCAGGGTGATGACGCTGCCACGACCGCGAGCGGCCTCTTCCTCCAGCATGCGCAGCGCGCCAAGGCCCGCCGACGATGCGGTGCGGACCAGGCCCGTGCCTTCGCAATGCGGGCACTGGCGGGTCGATGCTTCCAGCACGCCGGTGCGCAGGCGCTGGCGGCTCATTTCCATCAGGCCAAAGCCCGAAATGCGGCCGACCTGGATGCGGGCGCGATCGTCCTTCAGCGCCTCCTTCATCGCCTTCTCGACCTTGCGGATGTTGGAGTTCATCTCCATGTCGATGAAGTCGATGACGACCAGGCCTGCCATGTCGCGCAGGCGCAGCTGGCGGGCGATTTCGCGCGCGGCTTCCAGATTGGTGGCGACGGCGGTCTGCTCGATGCCATGCTCGCGGGTCGACCGGCCCGAATTGATGTCGATCGACACCAGAGCTTCGGTCGGGTTGATGACCAGATAGCCGCCGGACTTGAGCTGCACGACGGGGTTGTACATCGCCGCCAGCTGGTCCTCGACGCTGGCGCGCTGGAACAGCGATACCGCGTCCGCATATTGCTTCACGCGCCGGGCATGGCTCGGCATCAGCAGCTTCATGAAGTCCTTGGCGGCCTTGTAGCCATGCTCGCCCTCGACGATCACTTCCTCGATATCCTTGTTGTAGATATCGCGGATCGCCCGCTTGATGAGGTCGCTGTCGTTATGGATCAGCTCGGGCGCGGCGGCGCGCAGCGTCTTCTCGCGAATCTCGTCCCACAGCCGGGCGAGATAGTCGAAGTCGCGCTTGATCTCGGGCTTGGTGCGCTGCAGGCCGGCGGTGCGGACGATGCAACCCATCGACGAAGGCAGCGCCATTTCGGCGATGATCGACTTCAGCCGCTTGCGGTCGGCCGCATTGCTGATCTTGCGCGAAATGCCGCCACCATGGCTGGTGTTGGGCATCAGCACGCAATAGCGACCGGCCAGCGACAAATAGGTGGTCAGCGCCGCGCCCTTGTTGCCGCGCTCTTCCTTGACGACCTGCACCAGCAGCACCTGGCGGCGCTTGATGACGTCCTGGATCTTGTAGCGGCGGCGCAGCGCCATGCGCTTGCGGCGCAGCTCGTCGGCCGCGTCGTCGCCCTTTTCGCGCTTGCGCCGGTTCGGGCGGCCGCCTTCGTTGCTTTCGCCTTCGCTGGCTTCGGCTTCGTGGGCGCCTTCCTCATCGTCATGATGGGTCGCTTCCACGACCTCGACGCCATCGTCGCCGGCGGCGTCCTCATCCTCGTCATAATCGGCGCGCAGCGCGGCCTCTTCCTCGGCATGCGCGCGTTCCTCGCGCAGCAACGCCTCGCGGTCTTCGCGCGGAATCTGGTAATAGTCGGGATGGATTTCGCTGAAAGCGAGGAAGCCGTGGCGATTGCCACCATAATCGACGAAGGCCGCCTGGAGCGAAGGCTCTACGCGGGTGACCTTGGCGAGATAGATATTGCCCTTGAGCTGCTTGTGCTCAGCGGATTCGAAGTCAAATTCCTCGATCCGGTTTCCCTTGACGACCGCGACCCGGGTTTCTTCCCGGTGGCGCGCATCGATCAGCATACGCATTGTCATTTATGTGTCTCCGGCGATGGCGGCCGCAGGCACTGGGCCGGGCCGCCACGCGATAGTGATGGGACGGCCGTGCGCGCGCCGGGTTCGGCGCGCGAGGCGGCATCGTCCAGGTTTGAAGGAAGAATTGCGTGTCTGCTGCGTCGGCAGGGCCGGACAGTGCGCCGGGCCGGACCATCCACGCCACAGCACCCGGTATCGGGGCCAGCGTGGAAGGAAAGTCATGCCTCATGCAGCGTCAACCTGTTGCGCATCGGCTCGAGCGACAGGCGCGCGCCGATGCAAATAATCAAGATCCGCAAAGGACCTTATTGATATGGTCGGTCCTCCCGGAATGTGAAGGGGTAGCAGTCATGGACGCGGGGAGCAACGGTCCCTGAAAAGATTATGTCTTTATGATGACCTTGATCGGCCGGTCGGCGATTCATGCTGAAACCGATATTAACCGTTTCATTTTACCCCGTCACAACAGCCGATGCTTAATCCGAAATTCAGCGTGGGGACGCTGGACGGATAGACGTCATGAAAATGGGCTGGACGGCCGATGGGCGCGCGTTGCACAAGCGGCGCATGCTCAACATAATTGCGCTGGCAACGACGATGCTGGCCGCGACCCCCGGCGATGCCGGCGGCATCGCGGCCGTGGATGTGCAGGGCGACCGCGTCACCGTTCGGTTCGACGATCGGGTGGAGGGCGCGTCCGCCTTCCTGCTCGACGGGCCGCGCCGCATCGCGCTGGATGTCGCCGGTGCGCAGGCCGGTGCCAGCCGCTATGCCGGTTCCAATGCAGCGGTCAGTGGCATTCGCCAGGGCCAGCTCAGCGACACCATGGCGCGCATCGTGCTCGACCTGACGACGCCGGCGACGCTGGGCGATCCGCAGATCGCGGCTGACGGCAAGTCGCTCAGCTTCTCGCTCCAGAATGTGACCGATGGCCGGTTCCGCACGGCCGTGGGGCAGGGGCGGCTGCGCTTCGACGCGCCCGCCAATATGAGCGCCCGGCCGCAAAAGCGCATTCATTCGATTACCGTGCCGATCCCGCCGGTCGCACGCGGCGTCGATCTGCCCGCGATCGAGGGCGTGCGCGACGGATCGCGCCCGCTGGTGGTGATTGATGCCGGCCATGGCGGTCATGATCCGGGCGCCATCAACAAGGATAATGGCAAGCGCGAAAAGGATGTGACGCTGGCGATCGCGCAGGCGATCCGGGACCAGCTGGTCAAGTCCGGCCGGGTGCGCGTGGCCCTGACCCGCGACGATGACCGCTTCCTTGTGCTGCAGGAACGCTATGGCATCGCCCGCAAGCTGGGCGCCGATCTCTTCATCTCGGTCCATGCCGATTCGGCGGAAAATGCCGATGCCCATGGCGCCACCGTCTACACCCTCTCCGAAACCGCGTCGGACCGGGAGGCGGCCCGGCTCGCCGCGCGCGAGAACAAGGCCGACGTGCTCAACGGCGTCAACCTCGGCAACCAGTCGGGCGACGTCTCCTCGATCCTCATCGATCTGACGCAGCGGGAATCGATGAACATCTCGGCCAATTTCGCGCGGCTGCTGCAGCGTGAGGCGGCACCCTATGTGCCGTTCCGCAGCGCCTATCACCGCTTCGCCTCGCTGATGGTGCTGAAGGCCCCTGACACGCCCTCGGTCCTGTTCGAGACCGGCTATATCAGCAATGCGGATGATGCCCTTTTCCTCTCCTCGCATGAGGGGCAGCAGGCGATCGCGCGCGGCGTCGCCCGCGCCATCGACGTCCATTTCGCGCGCAAGCTCGCCATGGGCAGCGGCCGGTCGGGCGGCTGACGCGCCTATCCGCGCATCGGTGCTGGTATTGAAGGACTTTTGACCGGGAGTCAGGATGTAGAGCCTGATTCACGCCATCGATGGAAACGCAAAGCGCTTCCATCTCAGGCGATCAGGCTCTAGAGCCTCTTCCACCATGGAAGAGGCCCGTTCCAATCCGCCCGCATCGTCCTTCGCCTATCGCCTGCGCCGTGGCGCCGGGGGCATTGCCGACCGGTTGAAGCCCTTGTGGCAGCGCCGCTTGTTCCGCTGGGCCGCGATCCTGCTCGGCGGCTTCCTGCTCGCCATCTTCCTGTTCTGGCTGATCTTCGCGCGCGGTCTGCCCGACGCGGCGACGCTGCTGGAATATGAGCCGCCGCTGCCGACCATGGTGCGCGACATCAATGGCCAGCCGGTCCACAGCTATGCGCGCGAGCGCCGGGTCCAGCTGCAATATAGCGATTATCCTCAGCAGCTGATCCACGCCTATCTGGCGGCGGAGGACAAGACCTTCTTCGAACATCATGGCGTCGATATTCCCGGTTTTGCCGGCGCGGTGTTCGACTATGCCAGCAAGCTCGGCTCGGGCCAGCGCGCCCGTGGCGGCTCCACCATCACCCAGCAGGTGGCGAAGAATCTTCTGATCGGCGATGAATATTCGCCCACCCGCAAGGTGAAGGAGATGATCCTCGCTTGGCGCATGGAAAATGTCCTGACCAAGCAGCAGATCCTCGAACTCTATCTCAACCAGATTTTCCTCGGCCGGAACGCCTATGGCGTGCAGGCGGCGGCGCGCGCCTATTTCGACAAGGACGTCGCCGATCTCCAGCTGCATGAAATGGCCTATCTGGCGATCCTGCCCAAGGGGCCGGCCAATTATCGCCCGGAAAGCACTACCGGCCATGCCCGCGCGATCGATCGTCGCAACTGGGCGCTGGGCGAGATGGAGAAAAATGGCTGGATCAGCGCGGCCCAGCGCGACGCCGCCATCGCCCTGCCGCTCGGCACCGTTGCCGCCCATGGCTCCAGCTTCGACGCCAATGCCGGCGGCTATTATATGGAGGAGGTGCGTCGTCGCCTGATCCAGCAGTTCGGCGAAAAGGCGGAGGATGGCCCCAACAGCGTCTATGCCGGCGGCCTGTGGGTGCGCAGCCCCTATGATCCGGTGGCGCAGGACCATACCCAGACCGCGCTGCGTAACGGCCTGTTGCGCTTTGGCGCCGGCCGCGGCTGGTCCGGCCCGGTCGGTCATATCGACCCCGACAAGGGCTGGGAACGCGAACTGGCCGCCAGCTTCATCAGCGTCGATTATGCCGGCTGGCGCGTCGCCGCCGTCATCAGCCGCGACAGCAGTGGCGCGCAGATCGGCTTTGCCGACGGCACCACCGGCACCCTGCCCGCCAGCCTGGCGCAGCTGCCCTATCGCCGTACCGGCGGCCCTGCCATCTCGGCGATGAAGCCGGGCGACCTGATCATCGTCGCCCGCGACGGCGCCAGCTGGGCGCTGCGCAATATTCCCGAAGTGTCGGGCGGCATGGTGGTGGAGGAAGTGCATTCGGGCCGCATCCGCGCGATGCAGGGCGGCTTCGACTATCGCCTTTCTTCCTACAACCGCGCGACCCAGGCCCAGCGCCAGCCCGGCTCGACGATCAAGCCCTTCGTCTATGCCGCCGCGCTCGACAATGGCATGACGCCGGCCTCGATCATCGTCGATGGCCCCTTGTGCGTCTATCAGGGCGCCGGCCTTGGCCAGAAATGCTTCCGCAACTTCTCGGGCGGCAGTGCCGGGCCGCAGACGATGCGCTGGGGCGTCGAACAATCGCGCAACCTGATGACCGTGCGCGCCGCCAGCCAGACCGGCATGGACCGGGTCGTGCGCACCATCAAGAATATGGGCATCGGCGACTATCAGCCCTATCTCTCCTTCGCGCTGGGCGCGGGCGAGACGACGGTGGAGCGCATGGTCAACGCCTATGCCACGCTCGCCAATCAGGGGCGCCAATTCGCGCCCAAGCTGATGGACTATGTCCAGGATCGGCGCGGCAAGGTGATCTGGCCCGAACGCTGGCATCCCTGTGACAATTGCAACATGGCCAATTGGGACGGCAAGCCGATGCCGCGCTTCGGGTTCGAGGGGCGTCAGGTGATGAACCCGATGACCGCCTATCAGGTCGTCCACATTACCGAGGGCGTGATCCAGCGCGGCACCGCGACCGTGCTGGCGGACCTCAAGCGCCCGCTGTTCGGCAAGACCGGCACCACCAATGGCCCGACCAATGTCTGGTTCGTCGGCGGCTCGCCCGACCTCGTCGCCGGCGTCTATATCGGTTACGACCAGCCGCGGAGTCTTGGCGGCTGGGCACAGGGCGGCCGCATCGCCGCGCCGATCTGGAAGGAGGCGATGGCTCCGATCCTGGAGACCATGCCCAAGACGCCGTTCATCGCCCCGGCGGGCATCCGCATGGTCGCGATCGACCGTCGCTCGGGCAAGCGCGTCTATGGCGCCTGGCCGACCGACGAGCCCAAGCCGGCGGTCATCTGGGAAGCGTTCAAGCCCGAATCCGAACCGCGCCGCACCATCCGCAAGGAGGAAGCAGAGGCCCAGGCCAAGGTCGCGGCCAAGGCGGATGCCGTCCGCACTCGCCAGCGCAACGACGCCGACTTCCTGCAGGACCAGGGCGGTATCTATTGAGGGACGGGCGCGTCGGCGCCCGCCCTCTTATCCTCAGCAGTGGCGCGGATTGGCGTCGCGGATCGACAGGCTGGTGGCGCCGCGCCGGCCCTCCAGCGCCTGCGCCAGCAATATCTGGGTTGATCGCACAGCATAGCAGAAGGCGCAGGCGATCGCGTCGCTGCAGGCATAGGGAACGGGGCCACTCCAGCGCGCCTGCAACAGGTCGATCAGCAGATTCTCGTCTTCGCTCAGCCGCGGTCCCCGGCCGGTGCGCAAGCCATGGCCGGTCACCTGCTCGCCCAGCCGCAACAGGCTGTCGAGCGCCGGGGATAGTTGTTCGCAGCCATAGCGCCGCAGCCGCAGGTGCAACTGGGCCATCGCCGGCCGGTGTCGGCGTCGCGCCGCTGCCCAGCAACGCACGGCGTCGAGCAGGATATAGAGGGTGGCCGGGCTGTGCGTCGCCGGCATGGGGGTGGTCGGGTTCATGGGATCGCCTTTCATCGAAAAGGTTTTCCCCCTTGATGCGCCGCCCTCGCGTGGGGCGGTCTGCGCCATCGGGCTAAGATGCCATTATGTCCGGCAGATTTCGGACCGTTGCCGCGCCCGCCCTCCGGCGGATTGATCTTCCCAAAAAGCCCGGCCTGGGATAGGGGCAGGCGTTTGATGCGTTCGGGTAGCTGACGCTGGACGCCACGAGATTCTGGAGACCTCCCATGCGCGCCGAAGCGCAGCAATATATCGACCGTATCGACGCCGCGCTGGACCTGCTGCGCCGCTTCCTCGACTGGGACCGTGCGCTGCGCCGGCTGGACGAGCTGAATGCCCGCGTCGAGGATCCGACCCTGTGGGACAATGCCAAGCTGGCGCAGGAGGTGATGCGCGAGCGCACCCGTCTTGACAGCGCAATCGGCGCCACCCGCGCGATCGAGGCGGAAAAGACCGACAATGCCGAACTCATCGAAATGGCCGAGGCCGAAGGCGATGAGGATATGGTCTCCGAAGCCATCGCCGCGCTGAAGGCGCTGGCCGAGCGCGCCGACGAGGACAAGATCAAGGCGCTGCTGGCGGGCGAGGCCGATGCCAGCGACACCTATCTGGAAATCCACGCCGGCGCCGGCGGCACCGAAAGCCAAGACTGGGCCGAAATTCTCAGCCGCATGTATCGCCGCTGGGCCGAACGGCGCGGCTATAAGGTGGAACTGGTCGACTATCAGGCGGGCGAAACCGCCGGCATCAAGTCGGCCACCTTCCTCATCAAGGGCGAGAATGCCTATGGCTATGCCAAGACCGAAAGCGGCGTCCACCGCCTCGTCCGCATCAGCCCCTATGACAGCGCGGCGCGCCGCCACACCAGCTTCTCGTCGGTCTGGGTCTATCCGGTGATCGACGACAATATCGATATCGAGGTCAAGGAATCCGACCTCAAGATCGATACCTATCGCGCCTCGGGTGCGGGCGGCCAGCACGTCAACACCACCGACTCCGCGGTCCGCATTACCCACGTGCCCTCGGGCATCATCGTGGCGTCGCAGAATGACCGTTCGCAGCACAAGAACCGCGCCACCGCGATGAACATGCTGAAGGCGCGCCTCTATGAAGCGGAACTGCGCAAGCGCGAGGAAGCGGCATCGACCGACTATGCCGCCAAGACCGAGATTGGCTGGGGCCACCAGATCCGCTCCTATGTACTCCAGCCCTATCAGCTGGTGAAGGATCTGCGCACTGGCGTCACCTCGACCGCCCCGGACGATGTGCTCGATGGCGCGCTCGATCCGTTCATGGCCGCTGCCCTGTCGCAGAAGGTCACGGGCGAGAAGGTCGATGTGGAGGATGTCGACTGATGATCCGCATGGTGCTGGCGGGGCCGTTGCTCCTGCTGGCAGCCTGCGGGCCGCTGGCAGGCGGCAATCAATCGGAACGCGCGGCCGGTGCCGCGTCCTTCCCCCGCGCCGACCGGCCGGTGGCGCCGATCGTGTCGACCCGCTGGTCGAGCGAAGAAGCGCGCGACCGGGTCAATGAGGCGGAGGATATCATGGACCGGGCCGGTATCCGGCCGGGCATGACCATTGCCGATATCGGCGCGGGCGAGGGCTATTACACCGTGCGCCTGGCCAAGCGCGTCGGCGCCAGGGGCCGGGTGCTGGCCGAGGATATATTGCCCGAGGTGATCGATGCGCTCAGCCGTCGCATCACCCGCGAAAACTGGACCAATGTAAGCGTGAAGCTGGGCGCGCCGGAAGATCCCAAGCTGCCTGAAAACAGCTTCGACCGCATCTTCATGGTCCATATGTATCATGAGATCGCCGAACCCTATGCGTTCCTCTGGCACCTCAGCCCCGCGCTGAAGGCCGATGGCGAACTGATCGTGGTTGATGCGGATCGGCCGACCGACCAGCATGCCACGCCCCGGCGCCTGCTCACCTGCGAACTGGCGGCGATGGGCTTCCGGCTGGAGGAGATGATCGCCAAGCCAACCGCCGGTGGCTATATGGCCCGTTTCCGTCGCAGCACCGCCCGCCCCGATCCGTCCAGCATCGTCCCCTGCGCGCTGCGCGGATAGGGGCCTGCCCAGTCCGGTTCGCGACGCGACAGTTTCATATCCGCCGAAGTTCACACCCTTATCGGGGTGATTCACCCTATTTGCGCCTGCCGCGCGCCGGTGGCGCGCCTGTAACGCGACAGTCGAGCAGAACGCGACGCGTCGCTGATGCGCGCCCGAAGCGACAGTGACGCGACAAGGGCGCGCCAGTCAGGCGTCGGCCAGCCATTGGCGGGATGTCGCGCATGGATTGGCGGGCACTTTCGTCCATGGACAAGGGTGGAGCAGAGAATGACCGAATAGGAAAGGGCGGCTGACGACCATTTTCCCCCGTTCCTTCTCCCTTGGAGGGAGAAGGATACGAAGCCTTGCCGCATAGCGGCTAGGCGAAGTTGGATGAGGGGGGCTATGTTGCTCCATTCATGCGAGGCGGCATCCCCCTCACCCAGCTACGACTAGGCAGCAAGCTGCCAAGTCTGCGCAGCCCTCTCCCTCAAGGGAGAGGGGTAGAATGTCCCCTTACCACCCATATCGCGCGGATCTAGTCCCGCGTGCCGGGCTGCCAATCCCTGGCCGCGCGCACGCCGGCCCGGCCGCGTCGCGCCAGTTCGCGTTTCAGGTCCGTGGGATGGGGCGCGATCAGGAAGCCGAAGCTGACGGTCCCTTCCTTGGTTTCGACCGCATGGTGCAGCCGATGCGCCTGGACGATCCGCTTCATGTAGCGCGAGCGGGCGACATAGCGGTGGCGCACCCGCTGGTGGACGATGATGTCGTGGAAGCCCAGGTAGATGGCGCCATAGGCGGCGACGCCGGCGCCCACGGCCGTCGCCCAGTTGCCCCAGCCCCATTGCACCCCGCCCAGCAACAGCAGGATGGAGGGCATGGCGAAGATCACGAAATAGAGGTCGTTGGCCTCGAAGAAGCCGGTGCGGGGGCGGTGGTGGCTGGCATGGAGGAACCAGCCCAGCCCATGCATCACCCAGCGGTGCATCACATAGGCAAAGCCCTCCATCAGCGCGATCGTGACGACGAAGAGCAGCAGGAGGGCGATCGGAGGCATCGGCGCCTTATAGGCAGCGGCGCGGGCCAAGGCGACCCGTAAAGACCGCATATAGGAAAGGGCCGCGATCCCCCCTGGAGAGCGCGGCCCTGTTCATCCCCGAAGGGAAAGCGGATCAGAAGGAAGCGGTGAGCGAACCGACCACGCCGGCCTTGCTGATATTGTGGCCTGCCGACGAATAAAGCGACTTGTCGGTGTCGACATAGGATACGCCGAAGGTCAGGTGGCCCCAGGTGTAGGTCGCGCCGATATTCCAGTCGGTATATTCCTTGCCGATGGTCAGGTAGCTCGGGCCGAAGCTGTGGCCCAGATGCGCCGACACGCCCAGCGGGGTGTTGGGGATCGAGGCCGAGACGTCGCCGGCGAGGTAGAGATTGTCTTCCTTGCCATTGCCGACGGTCAGCGCCTTCGCCTTGGGGGCGTAGTTAGCGGTCAGCTTGGCGGTGGCGGGGCCGAACGTGCCCTTGATCGAGGCATAGGGCTCGACGAAGTCGGTGTTCGCACCGGCATTGCCCGGATAGTAATAATAGAGGACGCCGACGTCGATCGTCGCGCCGCCGACCGTGGTCGAATAGCCGCCGATCAGGTCGAGTTCCTGGTCCGAGCCGTTGGCGACATATTCGTCGATCGAACTGCCCCAGGTCGAGACATAGAAGCCCGATTCATGGGTGACGGTGATGCCGCCCTGCAGCGCGAACTTCTTGTTGGTCTGCGAGATGCCACGGAAGCGATAGTCGCTGACGACGGCGGCATTGCCGGTGACGGTCACCGCGGGAGCGGGCTCATCCTGGGCCATGGCGGGTGCCGACAGCGCAACAAGAGCGAAGGCCGAGAGGCCGAGAATGGACTTACGCATGATAATCCCCTTGATGGTTCTGCGATCGTCCCGCCTGCGTCCAGGCGCCTGCCTCTATGCTTCCCCAGGGGAAGTGGGCCAGCTTGCCTCAACAAGTTTGGCCATGCCTGCGCGCGCTGCGGCGCACAAGATATTATTGCTGTTTCATGTCTTTTATGTCTTTTATTGTTGCTACGACGCAACAAGGCGCGCGGCCGCGTTCGCCGGATGTCCGGCGTATCTGCATGATAAAGCGTGATTTATCGGGTATTCGCGCGCGGTTGCGGTCGCTCAGGACGGGGAATGATCCGAAATGTCGGGCTTATTCATTGCTGGATCATGTCTGTCCTGCGGCTGCCGCAATTCGATGATCTGGCGCGGATAGGGGACGATGATGCCCTGTGCCTTGAACTTGTCCAGCACCCGCATCAGCACGTCGGATGTCACCCCGCCCACGCCATTTTCCGGATCGTTGATCCAGACGCGGATCTCATGCTCCAGCCGATATTGGCCGAGCGCGGTCAGCCATACCTTGGGCTCGGGATGCTTGAGCGCGCGCGGGCTTTCCTCGGCCGCTTCCAGCATCAGTTGCTGGGCCAGCGCGATGTCGCTGTCATTGCTGATCCCCACCGGGATGCGGACGCGGATATTGCGGTCGGAATAGGACCAGTTCTCCACCTCCTGCGTCATCAGATTTTCGTTGGGGATGAGATGCTTCTTGCCGTCGCGAGTGATGATCGACACGGCGCGCACGCCGATCTTGCTGACCCAGCCGAAACTGTCGCCGACCGCGATCACGTCACCCGGCTTGATCGACCGGTCCATCAGCAGGATGATGCCGGCGATCAGATTGCCCACCGTCTTCTGCAGGCCGAAGCCGACCGCCAGGCCCAGCGCCCCGGAAAAGACGGTGAAGGCGGTGAGGTCGATGCCCAATATGTCGATGCCGATGAAGAAGGCGGCGATGATGACGGCGATGCCGGCCAGCTTCTGGCCCAGCAACTTCTGGGTCGGGTCGAGATCGGGCGCCTTCTGGATGCTGCGCCGGATCAGCCGGTTGGCAAGGCGTATGCCGGCAAGCAGCGCGACCAATGTCGCCGCAACCGACAATAGGTCGAGCAGGCTGATGCGCCGCTTGCCCAGCGTCAGCGCGACATCATCGAGCATCGACCCGACCGGCGCGATGCCGCCGCTGCTGCCCGATATCACCATGACGAACAGCAGCAGGGCGAGCGGGGTAATCGCCCAGCGCGGGAAGCTGAGCGCCTGCAGCAGATGCAGCGCGAACAGGGCGACGGCGAGGGCGAGCGCGGCGCCCAGGATCAGATGGGCGATGCTGTCCGCCGGCCACAGCGCCAGTGCCGTCGCGAACAGCGGCGCGCTGATCGCATGGCGCAGCATCGGGCGGACATGGGTGGATGCCAGTTCGCTGAGGGCAGGCAGGCGCTCGCGGATGCGCGGGGCCAGCAGCCGCGCCAGGCCATAGGCCATGGCATGGAGCAGCAGCGCGATGCCGACCGCGATCAGCGGCTGGGTGATGTCCGCATTGCCCGGCAGCCGGGCCAGCCATGCGGACAGCTGCGTCATCCGCGTGCCGCCCGGAAGCGGGCGAGACCGGCGTCAAGGTCGGCGATCAGGTCGGCGGGATCCTCCAGCCCGATCTGCAGCCGGATGACCGGGCCTTCCGCCTGCCAAGTGGTGGCGGTGCGATAGCGGGCCGGATCGACCGGCAGGGCCAGGCTCTCGAACCCGCCCCAGCTATAGCCGATACCGAAATGGGCGAGCCCGTCGATCAGCGCAGCACGGGCCGCCTCGTCGCCGCCCTGCAGCACGAAGCTGAACAGGCCGGTCGAGCCGCTGAAATCGCGCGCCCACAATTCATGGCCGGGGCAGTCGGGTAGCGCCGGGTGCAGCACGCGGGCGACATCGGGCTGCTCGGCCAGCCACTGCGCGATCGTGAGTGCGCTCGCCTGATGCTGGGCCAGGCGGACGCCCAAGGTCCGCAGGCCGCGGCTGGCGAGCCAGGCATCGTCGGGGCTGGTCATCTGGCCGAACAGATAGGCGGACTGGCGGACCTTCGAGAACAGCGCCGCGGCGGCGGTGATCGACCCCATCATCACGTCGCTATGGCCGACAATATATTTGGTGCAGGCGAGGATCGAAATATCGACGCCATGGGCCAGCGCCGGGAAGAAGAGCGGCGTTGCCCAGGTATTGTCGAGCAGGGTGGTGATGCCGCGATCGCGTGCGATGGCAGTGATCGCCGGCACGTCCTGCACCTCGAAGGTCAGGCTGCCGGGGCATTCCAGGAAGATGGCGCGGGTGCGATCGGTCAGCAGCTCGGCGATGCCGGCGCCGATGGTCGGATCATAATAGAGCGTCTCGACGCCGAAGGGTTTCAGCACCTGCTCGCAGAAATTGCGGGTCGGGTCATAGGCGCTGTCGACCATCAGCAACTGGTCGCCCGGCCGCAGCACCGCCATCAGCGCGCAGGCGATCGCCGCCACGCCCGAGGGGAAGAGCATCGTGCCCTCCGCGCCCGGCTCCATTTCGGTCAGCGCGTCGGCCAGGCTCCAGCTGGTCGGTGTGCCCTTGCGCCCGTAGAAGAGCCGCTCATGCGTGCTGCTGCCGGCCGCCTTCCGAAGATGGGCGACATCGTCATAGAGGATGGTCGAGGCGCGCCACACGCCCGGACTGACGATCGCGCCGGGTTGCCCCGCCATGCCGGTCCAGTCGGCGCGGCGCCCGGCCTGCGCCAGCTTGGTCAGCGGCCTTCTGCTGTCTTCGCTCATGCGGCCGGTCCGGTCGCCTTGGGCGTGGCGGGGTCGAACCCCCATTCCGACCAGCTGCCGTCATAGAGGCTGACGTCATTCTTCCCGAGTGTTTCGAGCGCTGCAAGGATGATCGCCGCAGTCACGCCGCTGCCGCAGGTGGTGATGATCGGCCGGTCGAGATCGGTGCCGGCATCGAGCAGCAGCTGGCGCAGTTCCTCGCCCTGCTTCAGGCTGTTGTCGGCGGTGAAGAAGGCGGAGGAGGGGATGTTGCGGCTGCCGGGAATATGGCCCGACGCCATGCCGGGGCGCGGTTCGGCCTCGGCGCCGGTGAAGCGCCCCGCGCCGCGCGCGTCGAGCAGTTGCGCGGTGCCGCTGTCGAGATTGGCGAGGATGTCCGCCTTGCTACGGACCTGTGTGCGGTCGAGCCGGGCGACGGCGTTGCCCGGCGCGATGGCGGGCGTGCCGCTGTCGACCTGGCGGCCTTCGGCGACCCATTTGGGCAGGCCGCCGTCCAGGATCGCAGCCGATGCGCCCAGGCCATAGACGCGCATCATCCACCAGCCGCGCGCCGCGCTGTGGGTCGGGCTATTGTCATAGACGACGATGCGGCTGTCGGCGTTGACGCCCAGCGCCTGCATGCGCTGCGTCATCAGCGCGTCGGGCGGCAACTGGCCCGGTACCGGATCGGCGGGATCGCTGAGGCTCGGCAGGTCCATATAGGCGGCGCCGGGGATATGGGCCGCGTCGAACTCGGCGCGCGGGTCGCGCGGCGTGCCGGGCAGGAACAGGCTGGCGTCGAGAATGACGAGATCGGGCTTGCCGATTTCGCCGGCCAGCCAGTCGGTGGAAACGAGAATGTCCATGCGGCCCCTTTTGCCTTGTCCGACAGGCACTTTAGGAGCGCCTGGCCGGACAGGAAAGGGAAATGCTCAGGCCGGCGGCACTTCGGCGGCGGCGCGGGCGGCCGGCCGGCGAAATTGGCGCGGCCCCTGGTCGAGGCGGAAGGGCGACAGGCGTTCGGCGGGCGGATCCTGTTCCTGGCCGACGATGAAGGCGCGGCCGGTGCGGCCGGTGCCTTCGGGCGCTTCCTCATCCTCGCCCCAGCGATAATGGGCGTCGAAGGCGGCGATCGGCACCAGTAGCGACCGCTCGCCCATCGTCACCGGCACGATCTCGTCCTGGGCCAGGCGCAGCTCGTTGGTCATGCGCACGGTTTCGCCCGGCGCGATCGAGACGATCGAATGCAGCGGCATGCCGGTCTCGCCACCGAAGAAATGGCGCAGCAACGCATCCTGCTGCGCACCCGCATTGCCCAATATGCCGCGCACCATGATGTCGCGGGCCGGGCGATCGCCGCGATTATGGAGCAGCAGCGTGTAGCCGATGGTCACACCGATCAGCGAGGAGCGGGCGAGGCTGATGTCGAGGCCGAGGTCGATCCAGGGGCGGTCGCCGGCGTCGCTGGCCGGCGCCGATGCTACGGGTTCGGGGGCGGGTGCTGGCGTGGGCGCGGGAGCAGGCGCCGGAGCAGGCGGGGGCGGCGCGCTCGCCGGCGCGGCGTCGACGTCCTCCGCCGCACGACGGCGCCGCATCAGCAGGAAGCCGGCGATCACCGCCAGCGCGGCGATGGCAGCGGCGATCCAGGGCCAGCTCAGCCCCTGCGCTTCGCTTGCCGGCGCGGGTTCGGCAGTGGTGACGCTGTTGTCGGCCGTGACCGGCTCGGGCGCGGACAGGGCGGCCGGTGGCGGCGTTTCCACCGCATTGGCGGCATTGTCCGGTTCCGCCAATGCGGGCGCCGGGCTGGGCTGTGCCGGCGTGGCGTCGCGCGCGGCCGGGCGTTCGGCCGGGGTAGGGGCGGGCGTCGTGCGCGGTGTTTCGGTGCGCGTCGGCGCTGGCGTCGGTGCCGGGCGCTGCGAAGCAGGGGCAGGGGGGGTCGCGGGCGCGCGTTGGGTCGGCGCCGGCGTCACCGTGGGCGCGACGATCGGCGGCAGCGACGGAGTGGGCGTCGGGGTCGGCGTTGCCGTGCCCCGGAATACGTCGAGTTCCGGGCCTTGACGGCGCGGGTCATCGGCCGGCGGCGGCGGCGCGGCGCGCTGCAGATTGACGACCGGATCGCTGCCGGTGGCTTGTTGTGCCAGCGCAGGCGTGACTGCCAGCAGCGGCAGGGCGGGAAGGAAGAAACGCATAGACCCCATGGCCCTGCCAAGGCAGAAATTTTGCTGAACGCCAGATGAACGGATGGCCTTGCGCGCCGGACCGATGACAAATTGCGTGTAATCGACTACATGCGCCCTCATGACCGATACCCCGCTCCATCTCGGCCGCGCCAGCACCCTGCCGCAGCGGCCCGAGGACGCCGTCCTCGACTATGTCCCCAATCCCCGTCCGGGCAAGCCCTATCTGGTGCGCTTCACGGCGCCCGAATTCACCTCGCTCTGCCCGGTGACCGGCCAGCCGGACTTCGCCCATCTGGTGATCGACTATGCGCCTGGCGCGACCATCGTCGAATCCAAGGCGCTCAAGCTGTTCCTGGGCAGCTTCCGCAACCATGCCGGCTTCCACGAGGATTGCACCGTCGGCATCGGTGAGCGGCTGTTCATCGAAATGCAGCCGATCTGGCTGCGCATCGGCGGCTATTGGTATCCGCGCGGCGGCATCCCGATCGACGTCTTCTGGCAGTCGGGCGAGCCGCCCGCCGGCCTGTGGCTGCCGCCGCAGGACGTGCCGGGCTATCGCGGCCGCGGCTGAATATCTGATCCATAGGCTGCGCCGATCATGCAGGATGCCGCAAGCCTCATGGCTTTCTATCGTAATCGTCGGGCGGAACTGGACCCGTCCGACGGTTCGCGCTGGCATTTGCTGATCAAGGAAATTCGCCTGCGCGAAGCATGCGGCATAGACGAAGCCTATGCCATCGCCTTGACTGATCCCATCTGGCGGCGCTGGCTTGAGCGCCAAATTAATAGCAATCCGGCTTGCTGGAAGGCGGCATTGCGGCACGTGCGCGATAACGGCGATCGCTCGCTCATCGCCCAGCGAGACGGAAGGCTTTTCGTCCGATAGCCACTCTGCCCTTGTTGGACGAACGCACAACAGGCTTCGACCAACGACATTCTCTTGCGGATAGTTCACTTGACCCCCCGCGGGAAAGGGCCGATCCGGTTTGCATGTTGCGCGTGACTATGTCTCATTGCGCCATCCAAGCCGTATCGGAGTGCCTTCCCCCATGCCCTTGTCGAAAATCCTGCCGTTCCTGATGGCGGCCGCGCCGCTGGCGATCGCCGCGCCCGCGCTGGCCCAGACCGCGCCTGCCGGCCCCGCCGCCGGCGTCACCACCCAGCTGCCCCGTGGCGCCGCGCCCAGCCATTATGCGATCGAGGTGACGCCCGATGCGGCGAACCTCAAATTCACCGGCAAGGTGACGATCGATGTCACTGTCGCCACGGCCATGCCGGCGCTGGTGCTGAACGCGGCCGACCTGACCGTCTCAAGCGTCACCCTGACCCCGGCCAAGGGCAAGGCGATCACCGGCACCGCCAAGGTGGATGCCGATGCCCAGACCGTCAGCCTTGACTTCGGCAAGCCGGTGCAGCCGGGCAGCTACAAGCTGACCATGGTCTATGCCGGCATCATCAACCAACAGGCGAACGGCCTGTTCGCGCTCGACTATACCGACAATGCGGGCGCCGCGAAGCGCGCGCTCTTCACCCAGTTCGAGGCGCCCGACGCCCGCCGTTTCGTGCCGAGCTTCGACGAGCCGAGCTACAAGGCGACGTTCGACCTTTCCGCCGTGGTCCCGGCGGACCAGCTGGCGGTCGGCAACATGCCGGTCAAGGCGACCAAGGACATCGGCGGTGGCAAGAAGCTGGTGACGTTTGGCACCAGCCCGAAAATGTCGTCCTATCTGCTCTTCTTTGGCCTAGGCGAACTGGATCGCGCGACCAAGATGGCGGGCAATACCGAAGTCGGCGTCATCACCGGCCGGGGCAATACCGGCAAGGCGCAGCTGGCGCTCGATGCGTCGGCGGCGATCCTGCCTTATTATAACGATTATTTCGGCGTACCCTTCCCGCTGCCCAAGCTCGACAACGTCGCGGGCCCCGGCCAGAGCCAGTTCTTCAGCGCGATGGAGAATTGGGGCGCGATCTTCACCTTCGAGCGCACCCTGCTGGTCGATCCGCGCTTCACCTCCGAAGAGACCAAGCGCGCCATCTATGAAGTGGCCGCGCATGAAATGGCGCATCAGTGGTTCGGCGATCTCGTCACCATGGCCTGGTGGGACGATCTCTGGCTGAACGAGGGTTTTGCGAGCTGGATGGCGACCAAGGTCACCGACAAGCTGAACCCGGAATGGGAAGCCCTGCTGTCGCGCGTCGATGGCCGCGAGCGGGCGATGAGCCTCGACGCGCTCAAGACCACCCACCCGGTCGTGCAGAAGATCACCACCGTCGACCAGGTGAACCAGGCGTTCGACGCCATCACCTATCAGAAGGGTGAAGCCGTCATCACCATGCTCGAGGGCTATGCCGGCGAGGATGCGTGGAAGGCGGGCATCCAGTCCTACATGAAGAGCCACGCCTATGGGAACACCGTCACCGACGATCTGTGGAAGGCGGTCGAGGGCGCGGGCGCCAAGGGCCTGGTCAGCATCGCGCATGATTTCACCAGCCAGCCGGGCATCCCGCTGGTCAAGGTGGAGAACGCCCAGTGCCAGGGCGGCAACACCATCCTGACGCTGAGCCAGGGCGAATATAGCCGCGACGCCAAGGACAAGACGCCGCTCAAATGGAATGTGCCGGTGAAGGCGCAGGTGCAGGGCGGCGAGGCGCAGCGCCTGATCCTGCAGGGCAATGGCCAGATCACGCTGCCGGGTTGCGGCGCCTATGTCATCAATGCGGGCCAGACCGGCTATTATCGCTCGCTCTATCCCGCCGCCAATATCCAGGCGCTGGCCAAGGGCTTCAGCCAGCTGTCCAGCATGGACCAGACCGGCCTGATGGCGGACAATTTCCAGCTGGCGCTGGGCGGATACCAGCCGATCGGTCTGGCGCTCGACCTGGTCGACGCCGTGCCGGTCAATGGCAGCCCGGCGGTGCTGGCCGAAGTGCCCAGCTATTTGAAGAGCAGCTATGACATGCTGGAGGGCGACGCCGCTGCCCAGGCGAAGGTCGCGGCCTATGCCTCGGCCAAGCTGACCCCGGCGCTGACGGCCATCGGCTATGATGCCAAGGCCGGCGAAGGGCCGCAGGTGCCGGTGCTGCGCACCAGCCTGGTCGCGACGCTGGGCAGCATGGGCGACAAGGGCGTGGTGGCCGAGGCCGACCGCCGCTTCGCCGCGCTGGCGACCAACCCGGCCGCGCTCGACGGGCCGCTGCGCAATGTGTGGCTGGGCATCATTGCCCAGAATGCCGACCAGGCGACCTGGGACAAGCTGCGCGTCATGGCCAAGGGCGCGCAGAGCGACCTTGAAAAGAGCACGCTCTACGCGCTGCTCGGCAAGGCGAAGGACGAGAAGCTGGGGCAGCAGGCTCTGGATCTCGCCCTAACCGATGAGCCGGGCAAGACCACCAGCGCGGCGATCATCGGCCAGGTGGGCGTCGCCCATCCGATGTTGGCGGTCGACTATGTGCTGGCGCACAAGGCGCAATATGAGGCGCTGATCGACGTGTCGGCCCGCAGTCAGGCGCTGGCCCGTCTGGGCGGCGGATCGGCCGACCCGGCGATGGTGACCAAGCTGGACGCCTATGCGACCCAGTATCTGACGCCGGAATCGCGCAAGGTGGTCGACCGCTCGATCGCCGCGATCAAGACCCGGATCGAGACGCGCAGCCGCCTGAAGGCGCCGACCGCGGCCTGGTTCGCGGCGAAGAAATAAGGGCATGGGGCGGCGGAGCGATCCGCCGCCCTTTCCAGATAGGGACATGATGAATCAGACGGAACCGCGGGTCGGATGCGGCGCGGCGATCCTGCGCGATGGCAGCTTGCTGCTGGTGCAGCGTCGGCGCGAACCGGAAGCGGGCCATTGGGGCCTGCCGGGCGGCAAGGTCGACCTGCTGGAAACCATGGCCGCCGCCACCGAGCGCGAGATTTTCGAGGAACTGGGCCTGACGATCAGGGCGCATGAATTGCTGTGCCTGACGGATCAGATCGATGCGGAACGCGGCACGCATTGGGTGGCGCCGGTCTATTTGGTCGAGGATGCGCAGGGCGAGCCGGTGGTGATGGAACCCGAAGCGCTGGCGGCATGTGGCTGGTTTGCGCTGGATGCGCTGCCGCAGCCGCTGACCCTGTCGACACGGGCGGCGCTGGCCGCCTTGCAGGCGCGACAATAAGGAAGGGCGGCATCGCGGCCGCCCTTTCTGGTTTCGGTCAGTTCGGCAGGCCCAATGCCCTGGCGATGTCATCCCAGGCGACCAGCTTGAAATTCTGCGCCGCCGCCGCGTTATGGCCATCCTGTGCGATGAACAGCCCACCGGGATAGGCCGGGCCGAAATCGCCCAGCATCAGCTCGATGCCGTCGGTCTCCTCCGACCCGCCAATCGCGCCATCGACGACGCGGAAGCGACCGACATAGGCGTCGTCGGACAGGCGATAGGCGACATAGGCATTGTCGCCCTGGCTGGAGACGAGGACATAGCCGTCCTTCTCGCCAATCGCGGCGATGGCGACACCTTCGGCATCCATGACCAGATTCTTGCCGTCGGCCGCCGCGATCTTGGTGG
Source organism: Sphingomonas sp. S-NIH.Pt3_0716 (assembly GCF_003950715.1). Taxonomy (NCBI): domain Bacteria; kingdom Pseudomonadati; phylum Pseudomonadota; class Alphaproteobacteria; order Sphingomonadales; family Sphingomonadaceae; genus Sphingomonas; species Sphingomonas sp. S-NIH.Pt3_0716. Next base: position 24,073 of record NZ_QLJK01000036.1, read on the forward strand.
GCGTGGTGGCGCCAGATGCGCGCGCGTCGAAGCGCCACAGGCCGACATCTTCCTCCGCGACATAGAGGATGCCGGTGCGGTCATCCACGGCGCAGCCTTCCGACTGGGTGCCAAGCTTCATGCTGCGGACGATATTGCCGGTCGGCGTGGCGCCGGACGCATCGAGCGCGACCTGATTGATCGTCCCGTCTTTCAGCACGATGAAAGCGTAGGTCGCCTCCGACGCCTTGTACAGACAGATGCCATAGGCCTCGCCCTTGCCGGCATCGACCTTGCCCAGGGCTGTCAACTTCGCTGTCACGCTGTCGAGGCGGAACAGGGCGAGCTTGGCGTTCGCCACATCATTGCGGTCCGACGCCACGACCAGGATCCCGGTCTGGCCATTGACGCTGACGCCATCGCGCAGGTCGACATTGTTGACCCGGCCCGCGTCCAGGAAATCGCGGGTCTTGCCGTCCAGGCCATAGACATAGAGGCCGGCCTTCTTGTCGGTGCCGACGATCAGGCTCGCGGCCGGATTGGCGGCATTGCGCCAGATCGCCGGATCATCCGCCGCGTCGGCATTGGGGGTGCCGACCGGGGTGGTTTCGCCGCGTGCGGTGACATTCACGGCCGGGGTCGCATTGGCGATACGCACTTCGACCGGCACTTCCGTTTCGGCGGTGGTGCAGGCGGCCAGCGCTAGCAGGCTGGTGAACGACAGGGCTAAGGGCTTCATCACGATATTCCTCACTTGCCGCGCGCGACGCATTTGCCGCCATCGGGGCCGATATTGCCGGTACAGGTGCGCACCGCGATGGTGGGTTCGCTGGTGTCGCTCAGGTGATTGCCGTCCGCCCGCTTTGTGAGGTCGAAGCCGTCATAGAGCTTGCCAGACGCGGTATAGGTGCGGAATTTCAGGCGATCGCCATCCACGTCCACGACTTGATAGAGTTCGGTCGCTTCGGCGGTCTTGTCCGGCTGGGTGCGGGCCCGGTCGTTGAGGCCGTACATTTTGGAGCCGGTGACCGAGACGAGATAGACCGGCCCTTGGATCGCGCCATTGGCCCGCGCCTGCGCCGAAGCCTCGCGCCCGGCTTCGGAGGTCAGGCGGCTGTAGCAATGGTCATGGCCCTGCAGCACCAGATCGACCTTGCGCTTGTCGAACACCGGCTTCCACGCGGCCTTCACCTCGGACGTGTCCTGCGGCCGGGCGCAGGTGAAGACGGGCTGGTGGAACAGCACGACATTCCATTTCGCCTTGCTGGACGCGAGAGTGGCGTCCAGCCACTGCGTCTGCTGCGCCATGGTGCCAAGGTCGATCGCCGACGTGCCGTCGAGGATGATGAAGCGCACCCCCTGATAATCGACAAAATAGGTGGTCCTGAGGCCCGGCACGCCATTGTCGGGCAGCGCGAATTGCAGCGGGAAATAGGGGCCGAGCGTGCGGCTCTCGCTGCCGTCGGGCTTCACCACATCGACATATTCATGATTGCCGGTGGCGGGCAGTTGCGGAACGATCGACCAGTTATAGCTGCCGGCCTGGTTGAACTCGCCCCATTCGTCATCATGGTCGAGGTCGTCGCGCTGCGCGGCAAGATCGCCGGCATGGGCGACCAGCTCGATCCCGCCATTGGCATGGAAAGCCTGGCGGATGACGCGGCTGGCATAGGTCAGGATACCGTTCTGGATGTCGCCCAGATAGAGGAAGCGGAACGGCCTGGCCTGCGCCGCCGCCGTGCGGAATTGTAGCCACTCGCTCCAGCCCGCGCTGCCCTTCAGCCGATAGGCATAGACGGTATCAGGCGTCAGATTGTCGAAGCGGATCTGGTGATAGAGCGCCGGGCCATTGGCGCTGTCCTTGGCCGTGCCGGCGGGACCGGTCACGGTCCTTGCCTCCTCCTCCAGCGTCGGGCCGTCGACGGAGATGGCGATCTGCGCTTCGCTGGCGGTCTGGGCGGCATCGGTGCGCCAGGCGACCGCCATGCCGCGCGAAGGGTCGGCGGCGGGCGTCAGCATGATCCGGTCGGGCAGGGTGCGCGCCGCATAGGGCGTGCCGGCGGAGCGGGGCACGGGCGGGCTGGCGGCGGTCTGGGCGGAGAGCGGCGCGGCGCTCGCCATCAGCAGCATGGTCAGGAACAGTCGGGACATGGGCGTCCTTTCCGGGAAAACGGGACTTGCCGGCCGCGCAAGGGCGCGACCGGCAAGCAGGGGAAATCGAACGGGATCAGAAGCTGGCGGAAATACCGAACTTCGCGGTCCAGTTATATTCCTCATATTGGAGCAGGCGCTTGCTGCCCTCGAAATTCTGATAGGCGAAATATTTGGCGTTGTTGACGTTGACCCAGTCGGCGAACAGGCGGACGCCGGGCAGGATCTTGTACTTCGCGCTCAGGTCGAGCTGGAAGTGGTTGTCGACAATACGGTCGGTGTCCGGACCATCGCCGATCTCGTCCAGATATTTGCTGCGATAGGTGCCGGCGGCGCGCAGCGAGATCGGACCCTTTTCATAGCCCAGCACCGCATTGAAGGTGTGGCGCGAAGCATTGGGCAGGCCGATCTTGCGGGTATAGGCGTTGTCGTCCCCGTCGTAGCTGGTGATCTTTCCGTCGGCGTCGGTGAAGGTGTAGTTGAGGTTCACCAGGAAGCCATCGAGCGGCGCCGGCAGGAAGTTCAGCACCTGGCTGAACGAGAGTTCGACGCCCTTCACCTTGGCGGTGTCGCCATTCACATAATAGGATGCCTCGCTATAGGCGACGCCATTATAGACGCCGTCATCAAAGTCGCGGACCTGCGCGCTATAGTCTTTGATCGACTTATAGAAGAGGCCGGCGCTCAGTGCGCCATTGTTCGAGAAATACCATTCGGCCGAGGCATCGAAGTTCCAGGCGCGATAGGGCTTCAGGTTCGGATTGCCGAACTCGGCAGCATAATCCTCGTCGAGGATGAAGCGCGGTGCGAGCTGCGACAGCTTGGGACGGACCAGGCTCTTGTAGGCGGCGGCGCGGAACACCAGGCCCTGGCTCGGTTCGAAGCGGGCGGTCAGGCTGGGCAGCCAGTCGGTATAATGTTTGGTGAAGACATTAGGCGTTGAGATGACGCCAGTGGTTTCGCCTTCGTCATCCAGTTCATATTCGGTGACATTGCCGCGCAGCACGTTGCGGGTCTGCTCCATGCGGACGCCGCCGATGATGCGGACCTTCTCACTATCCCAACGGCCCAGCAGATAGGTGGCGAGGATATCTTCCTTCGCGCTGTAATCCTGCGCTGCCGATTCATAGGCGCTGGTGATCGGATCGAGTTCGAACTCACCGATATTGTTGTAGAAATAATCGGTAGCTTGGCCCTTGCCGGGCAGCGGGCCGAGATCGGACAGGCGATAGGTCTGGGCGCCCAGCACATCGGCCAGGTCCAGATCGGCATCGCCATAATAGTTCATGTTGAAATTATAGCTCTTCTTGCGCCAGCGGGCTTTCATGCCGGCTTGCACGGTGAAGGTGCCGCCGTCGGTGGCGAAGGCGCGCGATACATCGCCTTTCAGCGCATATTCGCGGTCGCGCGAGTCCGACAGGGCAGTCTGCTCGACGCGGTTGAAGCTATATTCCGACGGGTCGTTGAACAGGTCGGCGCCGCTGGTGACATTGAAGGTCGGCACGCGCGGATCGGCATAGTTGAAGCCGACATCGACGCCATCGCCGTCGAACCGGGCGCGCCAGCGGATCGGGTCGATCGACCCCTTTTCCTTTTCGGTCGATTCCGACCAGCTACCCGAATAGGTCAGCTTCCACGGGCCGGTTTCGGTGGTGCCGCCCAGCACCAGCGACTTGATGCGCTGACGCTCGAAACGGTCCTTGAGATCGCGGCGCACTTCGATGCGGCCATCCTCGTCGGTGAAGTTGGCGCTGTCCGCATCGCCCGAAGCGGGCTGCTCATCCAGGACGAAGGTCAGGCGGCGACGATATTCATGGTCTTCAAACTGGTTGTAGATGCCGCGGGCATAAAGCTTGGTGGTGTCGGACGGCTTCCAGTCCAGGTTCAGCGTGCCGCCGATGCGCTTACGCTGAACGTCATAATCGCGATATTCGAGCGTTTCTGCATAGGCGATGCCGTCGTCGCTGGTGGTCCAGTCCGCAGCTTCGATATTGTCGGTCTCGAACTTGCGCTTGTAATAGCTGAAGCCGCCCGAGATGCCGAAATTGTCGCTGAGGCGGGTGGCAAAATCGACGCTGCCCTTGGGCGTTACGGCGTCGGCATAGTCGTTATAGCTGCCTTCCAGCTTGACCGAATAGAGATCCTTCTTGCGGTCGAAGGCGCTGGTGGTGTTGATCTCGATCGAGGCGCCGATCGTATCAGCGTCCATGTCCGGGGTCAGCGACTTCTTCACTTCGATCGATTCGATCAGTTCCGAAGGCACGACGTCCAGCGCGACCGAGCGGACATCGCTTTCCGGGGCGGGCAGGCGGGCGCCGTTGACCGATGCGGCGTTGAGTTCCGGGTCGAGGCCACGGACCGAGACGAAGCGGCCTTCGCCCTGGTCGTTCATGATGTTGACGCCGGGCAGGCGGCGCAGCGATTCGGCGACATTCTGGTCGGGGAACTGGCCGATCGCGTCGCGGGTCAGGACGCTTTCGACACCGTCGGCCGCGCGCTGGCGCGACAGGGCCGATGCCTGGTTGGCGACCTGGCCGACGACGATGATCGACGCGTCGACGTTCGAGCCGATGCGGATGTCGGCATCGACATCGCCGGTGGCGGGCACGACGACGGTGGTGCGCACCGGGTCGGCACCGGTGTAGCGGGCTTCGATCGTGTAGGTGCCCGGCGCGACGTCGGGGAAGCGGTAGGAGCCGTCACGGCCGGCTTCGGCGATGCGCCCATTTTCGACGATGCGCAGCTGGGTCGACTGCAGCGCGCGGGTGCCGGTGCCGTCGGACACGGTGCCGCTGATGGTGCCGGCCAGGGCGGCGACGGGCATGGCGGTGGCAAGGATGATCGCGGCGCGGCTCGCGCCACGGAACAAGGTCTTCATGGTGAATGCTCCCCTTCGGTTGGGGAGGCCATTGGCGATGAGTCCTTACGGCTTCATGGCAATATGATTGCAGTTAAAAGTCTGAAAAATGTAACTTATGTGACGTGATGCAGGGGCCACATTATGGGGCGCTCAGTCGCGCCGCCGGCCGCTGCGCCGGGACAGGCCGCCACGATGGTGCAGCCGGCCGCCTTTTTCCAGCCGAGCCATATGGTCGATGAAAAAGACGGCGCCGATACACAAGATGATGGCAATCAGGAATTCGGGCGGCATGTGGGCTCTCCAGCCTTTGGGTAATGCTGGAGAATTAAACCGCCGGACATAGGGTTTCGAGCCGCAGGTCGGCCCATATCCATTCTATTGTCGTAGGATTTTGAAGAATGGGGCGACCTGGCGTCGGTCGCCCCATCTCATCTCGTCAGGCGAGCGGCGCGGTCGCCCAGTGGCGCAGGCGCGCATAAAGGGCGGCGATCACGCCGGCGAAGATCAGCACCGACAGCGGCACCGCCCAATGGCTTTCGCCGACCAGCGCCAGCGGTGCGTCGCTGTCGGTGGAGGCGACGACGCCGGCAAAGGCGACGCCGAACAGGCTTTCGCCGACGATGAAGCCGGTCGCCATCAGCACGCCCATGCGCTCGGCAAATTCCGGGTTCGCCTGGCGCAGCGACCAGCGATTGTAGAAATGGCCGATCACCGCGCCGACCGGGATCAGCAAGGTCAGTGCCATTGGCAGATAGATGCCCATGCCGACCGCGAGCGGAGGCAGGCGCATCTTGCCGGTCTTGCCGAGCAGTTCGTCGAGCGCGACCACGACCACGCCGATGCCGGCGCCGAAGCCGATCAGGCCCCAGTCGAGGTCGCCGCCGAGCACGCCCTTGGCTAGCGCGGAAATGAGCGCAGCCTGCGGCGCGGGCAGGGCGGTCGCCTTGGCACCGGGCGCGCCGGCAAAGCCGAAAGCGCTGTTCAGGAGGTCAAGCACCGGCGGGATCACCAGCGCGCCGAACAGCACGCCCAGCACCAGTGCGATCTGCTGCTTCCACGGCGTCGCGCCGACCAGCTGGCCGGTCTTGAGGTCCTGGAGGTTATCGTTGGAAATGGTGGCGACGCCGAACACGATCGCGGTGGTGAACAGCGCATAGGCGATCAGCGCCTGGCTCTGTTCGGGATGGCCCGAGCCATAGATGGCGGCGAGGATCAGCGACGCACCCAGCACCGCGAGGATGCCGACGCCCGAGATCGGGCTGTTCGACGCGCCGATAAGACCCGCCATATAGCCGCAGACCGAGGCGATGACGATGCCGGCGACCAGGATATAGGCCAGCGTCAGGCCGATGATCGGCACCGGATTGGCGGCGATCGGCCCGCCCTGGGCGAAGATCCACAGCAGCACGGCGATCGGCACGAGCGAGGCGAGGATGGTGCCGAAGACGATGCCGATCGGCAGGTCGCGCTCGGTGATGTCCAGAGTGCCGGCGTCGCCCGACTTGCGGACCTTGGCGGCGTTGAGGGCGGAGCGGATGCCGCTGATGATCGGACCCAGGATCTTGAGCAGGGTCCAGATCGCGGCAATGCCGATCGTGCCGGCGCCGATGAAGCGGGCCTTCATGCGGAAGGTGGTGCCGACCAGGTCGGCCAGGTCCGCGCCGGCGGGCAGCGGGCTGGTGAGATAGGGGACGATGCCAACCCAGCTGATCAGCAGGCCGACGAACATGGCGGCGCCGACGGAGATGCCGACCAGATGGCCGACGCCGATCAGCGCCATCGAGAAGCTGGTCGAGACCGAGCTGGCGCCCGCGCCCAGCTTGAAGAAGGTGGCGGCTTCCTCGGCCAGGATTTTGGTCTTGGCGATGATCGAGAAGCCGGCGGCGGCGATCGAACTCATCACGATGGCGGCCAGACCGCGCTTATTCTCTTCCAGGCCCTCGCGCGAACCGGCACCGACTTTCAGTACTTCGGCGGCGGCGACGCCCTCGGGATAGGGCAGGTCCGATCCGGTGACGAGCGCACGGCGCAGCGGTACCGAATACATGACGCCCAATATGCCGCCCAGCGCGATGGTGCAGGCCGACAGCCAATAGGGGAAGCCCTGCCACCAGCCGATGATGACCAGGCCCGGCAGCACGAAGATGATCGCCGACAGGGTGCCGGCGGCCGATGCGATGGTCTGGACGATGTTGTTTTCCAGGATCGTGCCGGTCGCGAACAGGCGCAGCACCGCCATGGAGATGACGGCGGCGGGGATCGAGGTGGCGAAGGTCAGGCCGATCTTGAGGCCCAGATAGACGTTCGCGGCGGTGAACAGCAGGGTGATGAGCGCGCCCAATATGACGCCGCGTAGCGTCAGCTCCGCCATCGGCACGGCCTTGGCCGAATCGGTTGTCACTGCTCTTTTCCCTTCGCCAGTCGATCGATCAAGCGGCTGGTAATAATGTTGCTGGCGCTTGGATCAATCTTAAACTGGCCGGCAGGACGGTCAGGAATCGCGGCCGGCGCCCGTATCCGCCAGCACGGCATGGTCCAGATAGGCGTCGACCAGCCTGGTCCAGCGCTCGTAACCGCGCGGATTCATGTGCAAACCATCGGCACGGAACAGCGATGCATCGGGCAGGCCGTCAGTGGCGAGCAAGGGGCGGCCGACATCGAGATAATCGAACTTCATCGCCTTGCTGCGCGCCGAAACGGTCATGTTGACCGCCGCCATCTGGGGCCAGAGCGTCCAGCGGATCGGGCTGGGCTTGAGCGAGAGATAGGCGATATGCGCCCTGGGATAGTCGGCGCGAAGCTGGCGGAGCAGGGTCAGCACGTCGGTAGCGACCTTGTCCGGCGTGGCGCCGGCGGCCAGGTCATTCTCGCCGACATAGACGATGATCGAGCGTGGCTTGGCCTTGGGCAGCAGCCGTTTGTAATAATGCAGCACGTCGGGGGTGGTCGCGCCGCCAAAGCCGCGATTGACCGTACCGATATCGGTGAAGCTGCCCTTGATGTCCCACAGGCGGATGCTGGAACTGCCCAGGAACAGCGTGGCGTCGGCGACTGGCGGGCCGGCCGCTTCCGCTTTCGCAAAGGCGGCGATCTCGTTGGAGAAGGGGAAGGTCGGGTCGGCATTGGGAACCGCGACCTTGTCCGGCGCCGGGGCCTGCGTCGGCAACGGGGCAGCCTGCAACGGCCCGGCCGCGGCGAGCAGCAGGGCAAGGCCCAGCGCCGTCCGCCAGCGCGGCTCAGTGCCGGTGGCGCGGGCGCAGCTGATATTTGCCATCCGCATAATCGCCGAACAGGCCGGTGATCGCCGGGTGATCGACCGGCTCCTCGCTGTCGTCGGCCACCAGATTCTGCTGGCTGACATAAGCGACATAGCTGTTCTCGCCATTTTCGGCGAGCAGGTGGTAGAAGGGCTGCTGCTTGTCGGGGCGGGCATGTTCGGGGATCGATTCATACCATTCCTCGCTGTTGGCGAAGACCGGGTCGATGTCGAACACCACGCCGCGAAAGCCGAAGCTGCGATGCTTGAGGACATCGCCGATGCTGAAGCGGGCATGGACGACCGGCGGGGCGGTGATGCCGGTACCGATATTCTGAATCGTGACTTTCATATGACCAATTTAGGGTGCCCGCGCAGGGAGACAAGAAAAATACCGAAAAGGGTGCTTGGCAAGGATGGAATCATTCGCTAATGGGCGCCGCTCGACCCGATCGGTGCGGCATTTTTCCTTGCGGTTCAATGCTTCCGGTCTTCTGCGGAGAGGTGGCAGAGTGGTCGAATGCACCGCACTCGAAATGCGGCGTGCCCGTGAGGGTACCGAGGGTTCGAATCCCTCCCTCTCCGCCACTTAGTTTTCCAACGAAATCCAATATTATCCAAAAAACCCCGTATTAACGGGATTTTAGGCTGTTCTCGCGTCCAAGCGGATCCAGCGATATCCAGCCCAAGCCAGCATCATTTGGGGGCATTTTGGGGGCATCGAATTGAGGGTTTGGGGGCATGCTAACTGACGCGGCAATTCGCAAGGCAAAGCCTAAGGACAAGGACTACAAGCTAGCCGATTCCGGTGGGTTGTATCTGTTCGTGACGAAAGCTGGTCACCGCAGCTGGCGGCTGAAATATCGTTTCGCAGATAAAGAGCGACGCTTGGTGTTGGGAAGCTACCCAGATGTGTCGTTGGCCGAGGCAAGGGATCTGAGGGATGACGCCAAGCGTCTGCTGCGGGACGGCCGGGATCCGGTGATCGAGGCAAAGAAGCGCAAGCTCGCTAACTTGGTCCAAATGGAAAACACGTTCGAGAAGGTGGGCCGACAATGGTATGCTGATCAAGTGGCTCGCTGGAAGCCAGTGCATGCGGCAGATGTCATCACGAGCCTCGAACGAGATATTTTTCCTGCCATTGGCGGGCTGCCGATAACGGACATCGACGAGCCTCTTCTTCTTGCCACGCTGAAAAAAGTCGAAGCCCGAGGGGCTATCGAGACTTCTCATCGCTTGCTGCAGCGGTGTTCGTCGATATTCAAATATGGCAAAGGCATCGGTGCCTGCCGCGAAAATCCTGCGGTTGATATGAAAGTAAGCCTCAAACCTGTACCTCCGGCTCGCCGGTGGCCAGCGCTGACGGAACTAGATCAGCTTCAGGCTTTGATCCGTGCAGTTGACTGCTCGGCCTCCCATCCGATCACCCGTCTTGCATCTAGAATGATGGCGCTGACTGCTCAGCGACCAGGGATGATTCGCACCGCGCCTTGGAGCGAGTTTGAGGGCATCGATTGGGATAATCCAGATGAGCTCGCGGAGAGACCTTTGTGGCGTATTTCAGCCTCTCGCATCAAGCTCGTGCTGGAGCTCCGTGAAGATGAGGCCTTCGAGCACCTTGTTCCACTCTCGCGGCAAGCCGTCGAGGTTCTGCATGCGGCTCGTCGCCTTTCAGGTCGTGGACCCTTGGTTTTCCCAGGGGCGCGAAGCGGTTTGGAGCCATTGAGCGAAAATGCTGTCGGATATTTATATAATCGAATCGGCTATAAGGGGCGCCATGTTCCGCACGGGTGGCGTTCGTCATTCTCAACGACAATGAATGGTTTGGTAGAGCGAACACATCCAGGCTCAGATCGCCTCCTGATCGACAGGCTCATTATTGACTTGATGCTGGCGCATATTCCAGCTGGAATGTCCGGCAGCGAACTGATTTACAATCGAGCTGCCTACATGGAGCGCAGGCGGGAACTCGCACAACAATGGGCGGATATGCTATTGCATGATCAGCTGGCAGCGAATGTACTTTTGGAAGGCAGAAGGCGCTCAAAATCCAATACGCGCTGAGGGGCATTCGGAGCGAAAGCATTTGCAATAGGCGTAGCGACTGACCCAGTTTTACGTACTCATGCCGTTAATACGGAGGAGGCGAATTCTGGCCTGTCGGCATTTTGGCTATCGAACAGGATGCTAGCCCATTCGATGCGCCTCTGATCATTTGTTGAAGAGTTGGGCGGGTGCTTTAAGGCTCAATTTAGCGTTGGTAGCTAGCTGCTAACATGCGCGTTGACCTTTGTTCGGGGGTGGCTGGGTGCGTTTGGTTGCGAATTCCGGTAGTGATCGGGTCATCGATATCTTGAAGGAATTGCAAGGTGTTCGCTTGCATGTCCTTACTGAGCGTCTCTCCTTTTTAGGCGCGAGCGATACGCTGGGTGGTGGGGTTAAGGGCATTGAGCGTCTTTTACTCGGCGCCGCTGCTGAAACTGCTTTGGCCGGCGACGATGCCGACCGAATTCGCCGCAATCGCCTTCAAGGCCGGGCGGTGTCTACTGCGCTGGCAGGGGCACTCGCGGCGGCGGACATCAGGCAGACGCGATTACCTCCTTCGCAATCGGTGCTTCTCTCGTCGTGCGGTGCGGTCATTGGCAATTGCAGCCTGACGACTGGCGGCTTGGGTGTCGCGCCGCAGTCACGTTTGGGTTTCGTCCAGCAGACCGAGAATGACACGGAATTGGCCATGGTCGGCCAGTGGTTCGAAACGGAGTGGAGTGCTGCCAATCCTAACGGGCCGGCAGTATCAGCACTGACCGAAGCTGTCTCAGCCGCCGCCGCCGATCACGCCCCCAATGCAGTTTACATGCAGGCACTTCATCAGCTTTTTTCCGAAATGGAAGCTGGTACTTACGAATCACGTATCGTGGATTCAGCAACTGGGATCCGTGAAACCCAGGTCTGGTCGAAGCTCTACCGATTCCAGAAGGACGGCGTCATTGGCGCCATCGACAAGTTGCAGCGCTTTGGGGGCTGCATCATTGCAGACAGTGTGGGCTTGGGTAAGACCTTCGAGGCGCTGGCCGTCATCAAATATTTCGAATTGCGCAACGCCCGCGTACTCGTCCTTGCGCCAAAGCGCCTTCGCGAAAACTGGACGCTGTGGACCCGCAATGATGTCCGCAACATGCTCGCCGCCGATCGCTTCGCCTTCGACGTGTTGAATCATACCGACCTGTCGCGCGAAGGCGGGCAGTCAGGTGACATTGATCTGGGCCACATCAACTGGGCCAACTACGATCTGGTCGTCATTGATGAGAGCCACAATTTCCGAAATCGCCCCGCAGGCAAAGGCGAACGCGAAAGCCGATATGATAGGCTGCTGAACGCCGTCGTGAAGGCCGGCGTAAAAACCCGTGTGCTCATGCTGTCCGCAACGCCGGTGAACAATCGGCTTAACGATCTGAAGAACCAGATCGCCTTCGCCACCGAAGGTCACGACCAGGCACTTGCCGGACACGGGATCGCCAGCATCGCCGGGACGATCCGCATAGCGCAGGGTCAGTTCAACCGCTGGCAGCAATTGCCGGAAGGCCCGCGGACTCCGGCAAAGCTACTGGAAATGCTGGGCTTCGACTATTTTCGCCTGCTGGATCTGCTGACCATCGCCCGCAGTCGAAAACATATCGAACGCTACTACGGAACCGCCGAGACCGGCACTTTCCCGGAAAAGCTGACGCCGGCCAACATAAAGTCCGACGTCGATCTGACCGGCACATTCCCGCCGATCGTCGAGGTGAACAATGAAATCCGGCGGCTGAAACTCGCGGCTTTCGCGCCGCTCCGTTATGTGTTGGACGATCGCCGGGCGGCATACGAGCGTCGCTATAATCAGGATGTGGCAGGCGCAGGCGGCGGCGCCAGCGTGTTCCGCCAGCTGGACCGCGAAGAAAGCCTGATTGCACTGCTGCGGGTCAACCTGCTCAAGCGCATGGAAAGCTCCGTCCACGCCTTCGCCCTGACCATCGGCCGCCAGTTGGAGGCGGTCGAGACGCTGATCGCCCGGATCGACGCGCATGACGACAGCGTGGCCGCGCCCATGATCGACGATCTGGACGATGACGATCCCGCCTTCGATCAGCTTGGCGTCGGCCGCAGTGTCCGCGTGTTGCTGAGCGACGCGGATCTTGTCCGTTGGCGTCAGGATCTGGCCGAGGATCGCGATCGGCTGGCGCGCCTTCATGAACAAGCGCGCCGGGTGACGCCGGAGCGCGACGCAAAGCTGGCTGACCTTAAGAAACTGATCGCCGACAAGCTGGCCGACCCATTCAACCCCGGCAACGTAAAGCTGCTAGTGTTCACCGCCTTTGCGGACACGGCTGCCTATCTCTATGACGCGATCCGCGAAGACTATCCGCATCGCATGGCACTGGTGACGGGATCAGGCCGCAACCGGACGACCCATCCCAAGCTCACCGCCGACCTTAGCTCTATCCTGACCGCCTTCGCGCCCGGCGCGCGATCGCGGCCAGAGTCGCTGGCGGGCGAGGAAGAGATCGACCTCATCATCGCCACCGACTGCATATCCGAAGGCCAGAACCTGCAGGACTGCGATTGCGTCGTGAATTACGACATTCACTGGAACCCGGTCCGCATCGTCCAGCGCTTCGGGCGCGTCGATCGCCTGGGCTCTCCCAATGCCGTCATCCGGCTGGTCAATTTCTGGCCGAACATGGATCTGGACAGCTACATTGGCCTGGAGCGCAGCGTGTCCGGCAAGATGATGCTGCTCGATGTGTCCGCGACCGGCGAGGAAAACCTGATCGAGGCGCAGGCGGGCAACCAGATGAACGATCTGGAATATCGCCGTCAGCAGCTTGAAACCTTGCAGTCGCGGGCAGTCGATCTGGAGGATCTGTCCTCCGGCGTGTCCATCACCGACCTGACCTTGAACGACCTGCGGCTCGATCTGGCGCGCCTTTCGCCGGACGAGCGAGCGGCGCTGGGTCGGCAACTGATCGGGACCTACTCCCCCATCTTCGCCAACGACGATTTTCCGTCCGGTGCGCTGTTCGTCCTGCGTGCCGCCACCCCGGCGGCGGAGCGCTCGATTGCGAAGGGTGATCCGCTCTTCCCCCATGCGCTGATCTATGTCGGCATGGATGACCGGATCATCCTGCCGCATAGCCAGCCCAAGCGGATGCTGGACCTGCTGCGCCTTGCCGCCGCTACCCCGGCGGACCGTCAGGCCGAGGCCTGGGCGCGGTTCGATGCTCAAACGCGCGGCGGAGATGCGATGGAAACATGGCAGGCGCTGCTCTCCGCTGCCATTCGGGGCGTGACCGGCAAGGCGGAGGAGCGCGCGGTCGAGAGTCTGTTCACCACCGGCGGCATCGAAGGATCGGGCGGCGAGAGCGGGCTAGATGATTGGGAGGTCGTCTGCTGGCTGGCGATCCTGCCACCTGCATGAGGATGGCCGCATGAGGGCGCTGGCATGACGATCACGCCCGCCGATATTCGCGCGGCGCTGGCCCTGCCGCCGATGAACGCCCCGGCGCGCCGTCTGCCCAAGGACGTTCTGGCGCAGCACGGCGCGGCCAATAGCGCTGATCGCAAACTGATCGACAGCATGATCGAGCGGCTGGACTGGTGGGCGACACTGTCTCCGGTCACGGTGGGCATTGCGGCTGGCGTTGATGAAGAGCGGCCAGTCCCGGCCATTCAGCTGCTGGCGATGACAGCACGTATTGAGCCGACACAGCGGCTGCTAACCCTGATCCATCGCGCCATTCCTGTGCCTATCATTCTTGCCACGGCGCTGCCGGGAAACGCGGGAACCCGGCTGAGCCTTGCACTGTTGCGCCGGGCAGAGCGGATCGCGGACCAGATGGTCGTCGAGCGTCTGGTGGTCGCGCCGGATCTTGTGGATGCGCAGGATGCAGCGTCGGCGGCGTTCCTCGCCAGCCTTCCGCTACCGGGCTTGCCACAGACTGGCCTTGGCGCAGCTTATGGCGCGCTAGTCGAACGGGCCGAGGCGCTTGCCATCGCTGGGATTGTGAACGCGCCGTTTCAGCTCGCGCCGGATGCAGCGACGGCTGAGGCGCGCCGGGAGACGCTGGCGCGATACAGGGCGACGGAGACAGGATGGCTGGCCGCCCGCGCCGCCGCACGGCGGGAAAAGCGGCTGGCTCAACAGGTTGAGCTTGGCAATCAGGCCCGGGAGCTTAAGGATAGGCTTCAGGCCATCGCGGGGGAGTTGGCCGAAACTCCCATCGCTCGACCAAAATTTGTGAAAAAGGATGTGCGCCTTGGCGTGCATGGAGATGAAGTGTGACTGACGCCAGCGACCCCATTCCCCAGATTGCCCGCGATAATGAAGCAGCGGGTAGCGGCAACCTTGTCACAGGTAATATCGCGCGGCTGAAGGGGTTGTTTCCAGACATCGTGACCGACGGAAAGGTCGATTTCGAGATACTGCGTGAATTGCTCGGCGATGCCGTCGAAGAAGGCGAGGAACGCTATGGTCTTAACTGGAAGGGCAAGCGCAAGGCGCGGGCTTTCGCGCTGACGCCAAGCCTTGGGACGCTGCTGCCCACGCCGAACGACAGTGTAGATTGGGATTTAACGCAAAACCTCATGATTGAAGGAGACAATCTTGAGGTAATGAAATTGATTCGTCGGTCGTATGCTGGGAAAGTCGATATTATTTATATCGATCCACCATACAATACGGGCAAGGATTTCGTTTACCCTGATAATTATCGAGAATCTATTTCTCAATATCTTGAAATTACGGGCCAATCCGGCGCGCGCGGCGAAATATCAACTACTAACAGAGAGGTTAGCGGGCGATTTCACACCGACTGGCTCTCTATGATGCTGCCGAGAATAGCATTGGCAAAAGAGTTTATGCGAGAGGATGGAATTTTCCTCTATAGCATAGACGACGCGGAGCTTTCGAACTCTAGGGCGTTGCTGGATGAAGTTTTTGGCCAAGAGAACTTTTTGGCTACTATCATGTGGGATAAAAGTCGAAAGAATGACGCAAAACTGATATCTGCTGGGCACGACTATATCCTAATTTACGCGCGGTCGAAAAGCCGACTTCGGTCCGACGGTGTCATGTGGCGGGAATCAAAGCCCGGGACGAAAGAAATCTGGGAAAAATATCTCGAGCTTAGGGCTGCAATTGGTGAGAATGATGCGCTTGTCGAGCAGAGCTTGCAGGAATGGTTTCGAAGCCTGCCGAAAGATCACCCTTCGCGTAAATGGAGCCGCTATAAGAGGGTGGACAAATATGGCCCTTGGCGGGATCGTGACATTTCTTGGCCTGGCGGTGGTGGTCCGACATATGATGTGTTGCATCCTGTCACAAAGAAGCCTTGCAAAGTTCCAGAACGAGGATGGATTTACGCTGACCCGGCAGAGATGCAGCGCCAAATAAATTTGGGGGCGGTGGAGTTTCGCGAGACTCATGAAGACCCGCCATTTCGAAAGTTTCACCTCAAACCCAGGTCTTACGAAACTTTCGATGACGATTTTGAAGATGTCGAAGATGCGGCCGATGATGAACTGGCAACCCAAGTCCGGACAACGTATTTGTATAAGCAATCTCAAGTTTCTGTAAAAGATCTTCGAGATTTGATGGGCGCGAAGATCTTTACGAATCCAAAGGATTATCAAGAGCTAAACAAATTGTTTGAGTATGTGTCTGGCGGTAAACAAGATTGTCTGGTGATGGATTTTTTTGCCGGTTCCGGGTCCACTGGGCATGCGCTGCAGGTGGCAAACGCCTCTGATGGAGGGCGGCGGCGGTTCATACTTGTGCAATTGCCGGAACCGCTCAGCACCACAAAGAAAGAGCAAAAATCTTCAGCGAAATTTCTTGAGTCTATGGGCAAACCTCTAAACATCGCCGAACTGACCAAGGAACGCCTGCGTCGTGCTGGAGCGAAAATCCGCGAAGAACATCCAGACGCGACGATCGACACCGGCTTCCGCGTCTACAAGCTGGCCACGTCGAACCTGAAGCCGTGGCAACCGGATGCCGGGGATTTGGAGGCGAGCATCCTGGATGCCGTGGATAATGTCCTGCCTGGTCGCACCGAGGAAGACCTGCTGGTTGAGTTGCTGCTCAAGACCGGTATCGATCTCACGTTGCCGGAAGAGAAGCGCAGCATCGCGGGCCAGACCGTTCACGCGCTGGGCGGTGGGACGCTGATGGTATGCCTGGGCAATATTGGCGCCAATGACGCTGAGGCGTTGGGCCAAGGCATGGCGGATTGGGTCGATGAACTCGATCCGGTGCAGGCCACGGTCTATTTCAAGGATGCCGGTCTGGGGGCTGACGGCAACCGCGCGGCGACCAAGGCGAACCTTGCAGCCATTCTGCGTCAGCGTCTGGGCGATCGCATCGCCAAGATCGCCAGCATCTGATCGGCCAGCTGATGAAATTCGTCTTTGAAGCCGAACTACCGCATCAGGTCGCCGCCATCGACGCCGTGGTCGATTTGTTCGCTGGGCAGGAGGAACGCCAGTCGCTCTTCACCATCGCCCCGCGGCAGATCGCAGGCGAGCTGGAATATAACGAAAAGCTGTTGGGCTATGCCAACCGCTCGGACCTGCTGGAAGAGGTGGTGCTGGAGAACCTGCACATTGTGCAGAACCGCCATGCGCTGCCTGCGTCCCCAGACCTGAATGTCGCCGCAAAGGGCAAGAAGGATGCCGGGGGCGACTATGGCATGGATTTCACCGTTGAGATGGAGACGGGCACGGGCAAGACCTATGTGTACTTGCGCACCATCTTTGAGCTGAACCGGCGTTACGGCTTCACCAAGTTCGTCATCGTCGTGCCCTCTGTCGCCATCCGCGAAGGTGTGAAGAAGACGATCGAGCAGACCCGCGACCATTTCCGTCAGATCTATGATGGCGTGCCGTTCGAGAGCTTCGTCTATGACAGCGGCGACCTGTCGCGGATCATCGATTTCGCCTCATCCTCGTCGATCCGCGTGATGATCGCCACGGTGCAGTCGCTGGGCAGCAAGGCAGCCGTGTTCCAGCAGGCGCGCGAACAGACCCGCGACATACCCGGTGTAGAATGGGTCCGGTCCACCCGGCCGATCATCATCGTGGATGAACCGCAGTCGGTCGATGCGAATCCCAATGGCGCCGGTCGTCAGATCATGCGCGCGATGCAGCCACTGGCGACGATCCGCTATTCAGCGACGCATGTGGCCAAGTTCCACCCGGTCTATCGCCTCGACGCCTTCGACGCGCATGATCGGGGACTGGTGAAGTCGATTGAGGTTGACGGCGCCCAGATCCAGGACGCGGACAACAGCCCCTATGTGAAGCTGCTGGAGGTGGAGGCGAAGAAGGGAGAGCTTCCGCGCGCCCGTGTTGAAATCGCAAAGCAGATGAAGGCTGGCGTGTCCCGCCAGTCCGTGTGGGTGTATGATGGAACGGAACTGACAGAGGATCAGGCGTCCGGCGGACGGACCATCTATGCCGGATACCGCATAGGCATCATCGAAAAGATGCGCGGCGGTGGATCGATGCAATTGATCGTCCCCGGCGACGGCGTGAAGCTGCTGGAGGTCAACGACACCTGGGGCGATGTCGATGCGGCGTCGCTCACCCGCGCGATGGTGCGCCAGACGATCGAGCATCATTTCCGTAAGGAGCAGCGCAACCGGCCGCTGGGGATCAAGACGCTCAGCCTGTTCTTCATCGACAAGGTTGCGGACTATCGCCTGTATGATCAGGGGGGCGTCGCGCAACCCGGACCGTTGGCCACCATGTTCGAGGAAGAATATGCGAAACTGTCAGCACAGCCGCGCTTCCAGTCACTCTTCGCCGATGTCCCGGCGGACGCGGCAAGCGCGCATGATGGCTATTTCTCGCAGGATAAGAAAGGTCGTTATACCGAGCCGACCCTGAACGCCGCCGGGGAATTCTCGAACCAGAAGAGCCGCGACGAAGCCGAGCGGACCTTCGACCTCATCATGAAGGACAAGGAGCGGCTGCTGGACGAAGCGGAACCGCTGCGCTTCCTTTTTTCTCATTCCGCACTGCGCGAGGGTTGGGATAATCCCAACGTGTTCCAAATCTGTTCCCTGCGCGAAATGGCCAGCGAGACGCGGCGCCGTCAATCCATCGGACGCGGTCTGCGTCTGTGCGTCGATCAGACCGGCCAGCGTCGGCGTGACGAGGGGGTGAACGTCCTCACCGTCATCGCGCAGGAGGGCTACAAACAGTTCGCCGAAGGCCTGCAGACCGAGATGGAGCAGGCGCTCGACATCAAGCTGGGGATTGTCACTGCCGATCTGTTCGCCGGGTTGACCTATGCCCTGCCGAATGGCGAAACAGCCATCGTATCAGTAAAGGAAAGCCGCGCCGTCTTTGATGGACTCGTCTTGGCAGGGCTGGTCGATGATAAGGGCAATGCGAAACCGGAGTTGCGGAGCGCGCTTGCCCAGAACGCGGTGCCGCTCCCGACCGAGCTGCCAGAGCAGGCCGCCAAGCTGATACGTGACATGCTGCATCGTCTGGCGCGCAAGGTTCAGGTCAGCGATGCCCGCGAAAAGCGACAGGTGAGGCTGAACCTGAAGGTGCTGGAGGGGCATGACTTCCAACAGTTGTGGAACCGGATCAGCCAGAAGACGACCTATCGCCTCGACTTCGACGATGCCGCATTGGTGGCACGATGCGCCCAGGCGCTACGGGATATGCCGCGTCCAGGCGAGGCGCGGGTGACTTTCGAACTGGCCGAAATGCTGATCGGACGAGAGGGCGTGACCCCGGAGAAGCGCAGTACGTCACAGCCACAGCGCCTTGCAACTACGTCACTTGAAGTGCCAGACCTGCTGGGCGAGCTGCAGAACCGCACGGAACTGCCCCGGAAGGTGCTGGCCGACATCCTTGTCCAGTCAGGTCGACTGTCTGATGCGGCGGTGAACCCGTCTGCTTTCGTTGATGCCGTCACAGCAATCATCCAGGCCGGGAAGCGTCTGATGATGACGCGAGGCATCGTCTACAAGCCGTTGGACGAATGGTGGGCGCAGGACCTGTTCGTTGCGGAGGATGATGTGCCGGTCGATAGGCTTGTGGCTGTTGAGCACGCCCCGCTCGATCACATCGTCACTGACTCAAATATCGAGGCGGAACTGGCCAAGGCACTCGACATCAGCGGCTCTATCAAGGTTTTCGCTAAGCTGCCCGCCGCCTTTAAGGTCATGACGCCGCTTGGCACTTATAATCCGGATTGGGCGATTGTCCGTCAGCACGACGGACGTGAAGATGTCTATTTGGTCAGCGAGAGCAAGGGCGACCTCAATACACTACGCGAAGCGGAGAAGGCGCAGATTTCCTGTGGAAAGGCGCATTTCGCAGCATTGAATGTGCCTTTTGTGACGACGTCGAACATAGACGGCATCCTGAATCAGGTTTAGCGGACGATGGAATACATATTGCAAGTGAATTGAGTATTGGCGTTGGGGAAGGTTTCTACTTTGGGTTTGCGCACCATTGTTCTATTTCTTCCTCTCGCCATGCTGTGCAGTTATTAGAAATTTTCACCTGTGGCGGAAATGAATCTGCTGCAATTTTATTGTATAAAGTTGAACGTTTTAGTCCTGTGCGGCGCAGGACCTCAGGAAGGCGCAAAAAGCGAGACACAGGCCGATTAATCACTGAAGGCAATTCTGCTGACATGTGCGACATATATATCGGTACGATAGCTGCGATCAGGCTTTGTCGATCCTTTTCAGGACGGTCTCCTAAAGCGGCCGCTAAGCTCGCAATCAGCCGGGCCAGTTCATCCGAACCGGCCCGGGGCTCGGGGATTGCTCCGTGAGCGACGTTCCAATTTGTATTTAGTGCGCGAGGGTTGGTCATACCCAACTCTAGGCTTTGTCACTCGGTCCATGGAGGTAGACGATTTGCGGTTTAATCCAATCCTGAAGTCCGGCAGCAGGTCAATCTCCTGAACTCCCGCTAAACTCAGATTTGCGTCGAGAGGCACGCATTCTCGATTTTTAGCACTTTTTACCGGGTAGCCTCGCTTGGCCCTCGTTAGCAGGGATATGCCTGCCACATTGCCATCGTGGTTGTGTGAATTTATTTGTGGTAAGAGGCTAATGTTTTTGCCATCGGAATAAAATGCTGTGCCAGCTTGGCTATCCTGAAGAATGATTGTTCTGATTACAAAAAGTATTGTCGTTGCGTCGCTTTGCCTTTTGGCAGGTAGATCTGCTGAGCGCCATGCCTGAAATGCGTTTTTACGCTGAATTGGGTTTATAGAAGTCATCTGCATTTTGCGTTTCGAGAGATTTACAATTCTAAGAGCGCCAAAGGCGACTTGGATGCCAGAACTTATTTCAAAAAAGTAGGTGGACGCTGGGGTGCTCTTGAAATTCGAATTGTCTTCATTTTTTCGGGTATCGAATGGTGGTGATTTCTTTATTTTATCAATGGTAGATTTTATATCGCCAAAAGTGATGTGCAATTCTTTGATCAGTTTTAAGAATTTTCCATCTTCGTCTTTCTCGGAAAGGCCTATTGATTTGGCTATCTCGCGAGCAAAGTCCTCGTTGAATTTTGACGCGAGGACAGGAGGCCGTCCCCTTCCCAGCGGCAAATTTTTGGTTTTTAGTTCGCTTTGGCGGAACCGATACTGATATGCGTCGGCGATGTCGGACATGAGCTCCAATGGAGCTCGTTCTTTCATGTCACTGTAATCAAACGGGAGGAAACTGCCGGCGTCTAAAGCGACGGCGCGGGCAGCGATCAGTTGTAACTCAAACGCCGAGTACACCACCAGCATGTCTGCGATGCAGGATTGCGTACGCGTTAGTTCTACAGATGTCAGATTCAAAGTCGACAAATGATCTAATGCCTGGCCGAGATGTCCGCTGATGACCTTGAAAAAAAGAGCCTTATCCCATTTGCGTATCGCAATGAGATCCGCAGCCAGTTTCGCCGTTCTTACATTGAGAGCATTCGCGAGAAGGAGGCGGGCTTCTGAGTGGGGCTGAGCGCAAAGCATATGATCCAAAAGTTCGGTAATCTGCTCTTCGTCTTTGTTCTCAAGACTAAGTGCAAACTCCCCCGGCATGTGGATGCGATGGTCCATCAAATGCCCGATTGGTAGGCTAGCGAGATTCTGCTCAACGAACAGGCGAGCGAGATACTCATTGCGGTCCATATTATGTGTCTGGGCGTTCAGTACGACGTCACGCGCCATCGATCTCACTACACCCATGTCCACCTGTCCGATCCCAAAGCCAGGTTTGATGAAATTTCGAGTATCTACAAACATCTGACTTTGCTCCGGCGAACTGGTCCCAGGCGCTTTGGAAGAAGACCCTAAAGGTCTGATTAAAAATCAAATCGTCTACCGCGAAACATCCATCGATCGCTGACTAACATCGTCCTCATCGAGCCACAGTGGTTCGGTTTGAATGAGGATGTAAAGATGACTAACGATGAAGCGGAACTCGGCGCGGAAGTGGCGCGCGAATTGTTAGCAGATCGCGAGTTGCTCGCCGCGCCGCAGGTGGCGGCCGCCCGGTTCGTGAAATCTCTTCTGGCGGCAAACCCTCGGGTGAAACTGCCGGCGATTGTCGCCAATCAGAAAGCAAAGAATTGGATGGAGGCCGCGCGGGTTACGCCGTCGATCCTCCGTGAAGCGCTGGCTGCCGGGCGCAAAGAGCTCCAAGCGGCTGAGGCAAAAACCGCATTGAAAAGGCCGAAAACACGCCGGAAAACTACCTCGGTCGAAGTCCCGTCGGTCTCGTCACTGTATGCGTCGCGGTCTGAAGCCGCTTTGAAGACTTCAATCCAATCGAAAGCGAGCGGCGCGCGCGGTGACACTGCTCCGGCGCAACCACGACACGTTGATCTGTACAGCGACGTGATGGTGCCAAACTGAAGCTGATTAGCTCTTCTAGCGCATCGCACCACTCAAAATTCTTCTTGAGGAACATACTATGTCTGCAAAGGCAGGGTCAATTTATCCAGAATTTCCGTCCATTACGTCACCATCGCCTATGCCGATTATCATCGTGGGCGGCGACAAGGGCGGCCTCGGTAAGTCGCTCGTCGCCCGTATACTGGCTACGCTGCTGCGTTCGGCAGCGTACCAGGTTATGGGTTTCGACTGTGATGCGCGCAACGCCCATTTAGACCGATATTATCGCAACGTCATGCCTGTAACCAGGGCTTATCTCCGTCACGCCGATGGTTGGGGGCTACTTCTCGATGCTTGGGAAAATTCTCCGAGTGAGGCCGTACTCTTGGTCGATTTGCCGGGGAACGTGGGCGACTCGGTTGAACGCGAGATGCACCGTGTGCATCGAGCAGTTTCCATGCTCAATCGCGAAATCCTTCACATCTGGGTGCTTGATGAAGAGGAGGATGGTATCACTCTATTGGATCGCGTCAAAGAGTTTGCGCCACCGCAAAAAACGCTGGTTGTAATGAATGGACGGTTTGGCGACAGTCCTCGTGCATTCGTGCTTTGGCATGAGTCTGAACTGCGCGAAATATTGCTTGCAGGTGGTGCGGCGGAAGCCTTCATTCCATCGCTGCAAATCCGGCCTCGCACTAAGATCGCTCGTGCACGTTGTCCGTTCGATGATTTGTCAACGTTGAAGCTAAACATTTCCGAACAAGTCGACTTCCAAATTTGGTGGGAGGGCGTCGTACGCGCCTTCCGTCCCTTTTTCATGCAGTCGGGGTTCATCCTATGAAACAGCTTGTCGAACAGATGCATCGCGATTTGTTGGAGCGCGAGGCAAGTCCAGACGACTACATCAGGATGCATAAATTCCTTCGGCGACTCCCCGTTGAAATGCGGGATTCGCCGGGCGTCCTGGCTGAGATCATTTTTCGATCAGAACATGTCCGCCAGATTGATGAGGTGGTTAAAAAAGCCTCATTCGAGGCGCAGCAGACCGTGCACCGAGACTTGCCAAAACGAGTTGAGAAGGCAGCGGAAGCCGCCTTCCATACCTTCCGCGATCTGATGCCAGTCGATAGTCGCGATGCCAAAGCTCGCCATTATCGCTGGTCTACAATTTGGACGCTGTTCGTTTTGATCATCGGTATTCTCGCCGGAGGAGGCGTCACTAAATGGTGGCTCTCTCGGCCGGCAATACGCCACCACGCAATATCAGAGTTTGACTTCAATCACTGCATCAATGCCGCCTTCGGAGCGGCGGCGGTCAAAACGAGGAATGGTCGCAACGCGTCTGATTATGATGCTCGACAGTATCTCAGCGACTCCCGCATTTGTGCGGCAGAATATGCCGACCGTCTTTCAAATCAGTAGCGAAAAGCCTGTCAGTTCAATGTTGCTGTACTAACGGGCGCTTCCCTACGCCTTCGGCTCCGTCCGCAGATACCTGCGGATTCACGTTTAGGAGGCTTCCAAACTATTTAGGGAGGAAATTAGCCAGGGCTGGCCAACGACTACCGCGCATGAGCACGAGGAAGTCAGCTTTGTCGCGTGGACGCTCTGGCGCTGCCTTAGTCGTGGCCGGACCTGGCCGGGGAGGAGCGCTGCCCTCCCCTGGACCCCTCCCGCCAAGATGCTCGAAATCTTTGTTTCTGGAGAAAATGAAATGACCCATCGCTCAGGCAGCGAGGTTCGCGTGCGCACGCTCGTGCTTCCGACCCGCTGGTCTCGCACAGAGTACGATCGGCTGCTGGAGATCGCGCAACATTCCGATGTCTCAGCTGCTGAGGTTCTACGCCGTCTAGGCCGTAAACTCATAAACCGTGATCACCTGAGCTTGCATGCTTTAATCTGCTGCCGCCTCAGTGTGCAAAGAAAGCCGAGCCAAAGAATGCAACCAAAAGGAGCGTTAAAGCGGCAAGAGGGACGAGGAGGGCCCAAAGCAGGATCCGAGAAAGCCTCGCGCTTAAGACGCTCTGCAATGCCAAGCTGACAGGCGGTAGCACGAGCAACGCCGGGTAGACCCAACTGACTCGGTGCTTGTCGGGCAGTAGGAGGCGCAACCCCTGTCATCGGTCGTGCAATTCTCCGCAAAAGTGGGCTTTGAAAATTCCCTAGTTGGTGGCCCCTTCATCTCATTCTGCCGGGGCTAGCCCCGGCAGAATGAGATGAGCCGACATTGTCCTCATCTC
>NZ_QLJK01000037.1:0-47169 GCF_003950715.1 Sphingomonas sp. S-NIH.Pt3_0716
TGAAAATTACACCAATGCCGGGGGGAGTGGCCCTCGGGCTACGCCCTCACGCCACTCCCCCCGGCATGTAACACGATGGCCTGGTTTTACGCCGCCGAATGGCCGACTTTTGCTCCGCCGTTGACACTCGAGGTAGCGCTGCGCCAGGGTGCCCTCGACAGGCTGCGCTTCAGCCCAAAGACGTTCGACATTGCCGGCGTGGGGCAAGGGCCCGTCATTGTAGGTAAACGGCCCGCGGTTTGGTACACGCCGGAGCTCGCGCAGGACATTTTCTCGATCACACCCGGCAAAGCAGGTGACGAGGATTCCGCGATTGCCTTGGCGCAAGGAAAGGCTCGGCCTGTTGTCAGCATGGGATGGGCAACGGCACATGGCGACCCGGCCATGCCATTGCCCGCCGAGGGATCCGACTAAATCGACCAGCTCCTGGCTGGGCTTGAGAGCGACTAGGGACATGAGCTCATCCTTTCGCTGCTAGCCCTCCCCCTCCCCTCTTTCCATGCGCCCACAGTGAAGCAGCCGTGGCGTCAGCGAGGTGCCGCCGTCTTTCTCTTCGCTTTGTATGAGCTTCGGGGGGCATCTCTACGCGGCCTGAACTGTTCAGATGAGGAACTGGGGGCGTGCACAGTGGCTGGCCTGGGCAGCGTTGCACCTTGTGCCGGACCCCTAGCGAAATGCTATGGAGTTCAAGGGATTAGCCTGAATCTCGGGCGAAGGACCAACAAGGACCTGCAGATCAGCGTAATGCCGCCGGTGAAGTCAACGCTGCTGTCTATGTGAGTTTGCGGGGGTTGAGCCAGCTACAACTGGCGAGCTACATCTTCTTCTTATGAGCCTTGGGGGGCACCTTCGTAGCGGCCCTCTAGGCTTACCTTGGATGGCGACGGCAGGGTTGCTCCCTCCCCCGCTGCTGTTCTCAGGCAGCATCGGAAACGCACGGAGATCATCGGTCATTCGCTGCCGGATTGAGATCGCCGCTCGGCATAGCGGATGACGAACGCCTCCCAGACGCGTAGCCATTCGGTGTCGGTCCGTGGCTGCTTGATCCCCGGAAAGCCTGCCCGGAACGCTGTCGCCATATCATCGACCGACCAGGGTTTGCCTTTTTCGAGGCCAATCGCTCTAAAGGCTGCCTCTCGTGTTCCGTAGCTCATCGAACCTGCAGGGAAAGCCTGCTTGGGCTCGTCCTTGCCGACCTGAGCTTTCGCTCTTGGCGCGCTGACCGATGATCTCGGTGCCGTTTGATCCGGCTGAGCACCGATGAGCCGCAAGTGTGACCCCACGAGCTTGCGCTCCAGCGGCGCCGGGGACGGGTGAAGCACGACCTTGCGTCCCGAGAGATCGACATTTGCGTTCGGATAGACAGCCGACACGAGCTGCATTGTCTCTCGAACCGTCTGACGAAAGCGCTTGCTGTCGGCATCGTTGCCGAGGTGCTTGGCAAGCTGATCCCAGGATATGACCTGACCCTTGCCTGTGATCCGCGGTAGCCGATATGCCAAATAGGTATAGAGATCGAGCGCCGTAGGGGTGCCCTTCAACTCGCGGATGGCGACTTCGTTGAGCGGTACCGCATGATCCACCAAATGGCTATAGAACGCTTCGGACATCCGGATCTCGCGGGCAAAAGCACCGTTCGCGCCCAAGCTTCCGGCATATTCGTTGGAGATCTTGACGTCTCGGACGGCGAAGGCGTTATCGCCGGCATCCGTCCCGTCCCACCGGATCTGCCACTCGCAAGCGAGCAGACGGTCGACCTGCTCGCGCATGAGGTTGGCCGTGCCGCGCGGTCCGTAGGACACGGTCTGATACCCGAGCCGGCGCATCCACTCGGTGAAGTTGCGGCCCAGATAAACATCACGCGAGCGCTTCGTGACGGCCTGGGAAAGCAAATAAATCAGCGCGACTCGCGGATAGGCTCCGTACGGAACTCCCAAGCTACGGAAGACGGGCTTTCCGTCCACCGTCTGAAGAATAGGCTTGGGATTGATGGCGAGAGCATACCTGCCGTCTTCGCGTAAGATCGGCTGGGTGTCGTCCTTCGGCCGTTTTGTGGGTAGGCTCATGGCGCAGAGCGCGGAATGGAGGAAAGCCGGAACCGGTTCTTCGTCATGAACGCGTAGGAAGGCGTCCATCGTAAGTTGGGTGCCAGCGGCCTGGGCGACCCGGCGAACCCGGTCCTCGCCGCCGTCGAGCATGGCCAGAGCGTATTGATGCCCTATCGGTTTATGGCTGTCACCGCTCATGCCTTTGCCCTTCCCCGACTCACGGGCTCTGATTGGCTCCTTTCAACAGCTTCGGACGGCTTTGGCAAGCATGTTGGCAGTTTCAGCGCCGGCAGCAGGGCGAAACCTCCAAATTTACCGATGATGTCGGTGCGGTTTGCCCCCTCCCCTTTTCAAAATTGAAAAACGATTCGCCCAATCGGATTTCTATAGGGATTCGAGTCTTTAGGTATGGGCTCCGAGATCATCGGTCGGGTCGGAACCGAGATCATCGCTTTCCGGCACCGAGTTCATCGGCTCGCACCGACATCATCGGCGGTTATCCACAGCCCTGATCCCCACAACGGCCTGAGCGCTCGGGAACGCACTGGCCGCGGAAAACCGCACCGAGATCATCGGTCGCTGCCGCAAGTCAGGAGCCGGCGAACTCTCGAAGCCCCAGAACGGCTCGGAGATCATCGGTGAAGTTGCAAGGTTGGTGGACAATTCTTGCTCCAAACTGCCAACGACGGTAGAGATTGGCTTCAATCTCACAAAGTGGCGGCCATGGCGAGCGAACAAACCTTAGAAGCACCTCAGGACGAACTGCTGGATGACGGTCTCGGCCTATTGCACCGGCGCGCGCTCACGATCCTGAAACGGATCCGGGACAACGCAATTGATCCAGAGACTGGCGCGAAGAAGGGGCCGTCCTTCCCCATCTCGAAGGCGGCGGCGCTGGTTAGCCGCACGGCTTCTGCAATCCGCGAGGCCGAACGGGACGGCCGCCTGCCGGCGCGGGGGCGGACAGCGTCCGGTCACCGGGTGCAATATTCACTCGAGGAACTCGACCATATGCGCGAGGTGTTCGGTACGCGGCCGTGGCGCTCGCCTGAGGACGTGCCGGCCATCATTTCCGTGTCGAACTTCAAGGGAGGTGTGGGCAAGTCGACGATTGCACTTCACCTAGCGCAGCATTTCGCCATTCGTGGCTATCGCGTGCTGTTCATCGACTGCGACAGCCAGGCAAGCTCGACGATGATGTTCGGGTATCGACCTGATATCGACCTGTCAGAAGAAGACACGCTTTACGGACACTTCCACAACCCCGAGCTGCTCGGGGTTCGTAAGATCATCCGCAAGACGCATTTCTTCGGACTAGATTTGATCCCTGCCAACCTCAAGCTCTACAATCTCGAATACGAGATCGCGGGCTATCTGGCGCAGAACCAGAGCTTCGACATCATCGACATGATCGCGCAAGCGATCGATGACGTGGTCGACGACTATGACGTCGTTGTCATGGATCCACCGCCAGCCCTCGGCATGGTCTCCATGGCTGTCCTCCAGGCGGCGAACGCGATGGTGATACCGGTTCCGCCGAGCGTGATTGACTTTGCGTCAACCGTTTCCTTCATCGACATGGCGCGCACTACCATGCGGCAGCTGGAAAAGCTCGCGGGGAGGGTGAAGCCGGCATACAATTTCATCCGCCTCGTCGGAAGTAGGGTGGACGAAAGCAAATCGATGCAAAGCGAAATCCTGACCATGATGCGTCAGGTTTTTGGAGGTTCGATGATCAGTTCGGTGCTGCGTACGAGCGCCGAAATCGACAACGCAAGCTCTCGCATGAAGACCGTTTTCGAACTGGATCGACCGGTCACTTCCCACGAGGTCCACAACCGCTGTGTGAAGTACCTGAACGAGGTCTGCCTCGACATCGAGAAGGATGTCCTGCGCACCTGGCAGAGCCGGGCAGGGGAGGTGGCGTGACATGAATTGCCACGTGGCAACAACTCGAAACACGTCAGTATATGAATATGTTACGTCTGGCGCGGCGAGGCACACGCAGTGGATCACCCGCGACGATGAACGCCGGTTGCCACGTGGCAACGCAACCCTCGCCAAGCGGCTTTCAGGCCAAGTTGCCACGTGGCAATCGCGGCAGGGTGGAACAATTTCAAGTGGGATAAGCGATGATGTCCAAGGGTAACAGAGGCTTCGGCAGCAGTCTTACTGAGGGTCTCGACGAGGCAACCGACGTCGACACCGCTGCGCCGGCCGAAGGCATTATGGCGAGCCGCAGCCAAGCCTTGGCCCGCATCGCATCGGGCAAGGTGGTGACAGACCGTACCGAGTGGGTCGATCCTGCGAGGTGCCGGCCGTGGCGACTTCATAATCGCGATCTCGACCATCTCAATGAAGAGACCTGTCGCGATCTCATTGACGCTTTTCTCTCGGCGAAGAAGCAGCGCATTCCGGCAATCGTCAGGAGGCTGCAAGGCGATCCCGACTTCGATTTTGAAATCATCGCCGGGGTGCGGCGCTGGTGGACGGTCAAGTGGCTTCGTGAGCATCACCATCCTGAATATGACTACCTCATCACGATCCAGTCGGTTTCCGACGAGGAAGCATTCCGGGTCTCGGACATCGAGAATCGTTCCCGCAAAGACATCTCCGATTGGGAGCGGGCGAAGGAATATTCACGTGCCCTGGCGGAGTTCTACAATGGCTCGCAGGCCGAAATGGCAGAGCACCTCAAAATATCTCGCTCGTGGCTCAGCCGGCTGCTCGACGTGGCGCGCCTGCCGCAGTCCATCGTAGCCGCCTTCAGCGATCCTCACGATATCACCGTGCGGATTGCCCGCGACGTTAAGCCGCTCTCAGTTGACGCGAAGATGTTGCCGTTGATGGAGGCAGAGGCGCGGCTGATCGAGAGCGAGCGAGCCGATCTCGGAGCCAAACTGCCGGGCGCCGAGGTCGCCAAACGGCTCGTGCGCGCGACTGTCGCCCCAAAGCAAAAGGGTGGCGCGGAAGTGGAGCTTAAGGCGAGGAACGGGAAGGCGATGTTGCGCTATACGCGGGGCAGCCGCGGCGGCCTGTCCTTGAAGGTACTGCCACGCTCGGGTGCTTCGACCGACGAGGTTCTGGAATCGATCCGCAGCCTGCTTGAACCTTGAGCAAAACCGGCGGACTGCGACTCCGGAAGCGCTAGCCAATGCGACCGGAGTGGAGGTCAGCGGCTCGCAAGAAGCGCGTCTATGCGCTCCATCTCCTGGTCGAAGGCGACAAACGCCTCGGCCAGGTCCCGGCGTGGGGGCAGGGGAGGGGGCTCCTTTGGAGGTCGGCCGCGTTTGGGCGCCACAAAGCCAAAGTCGACAGCTAGATCTGCGGCAACGAAGATGCGCCAGGAACGCCGCCGCGTAATCTCGACGAGAAGCTTGGCCGAGGCGGCTCGTGCTAGGAGCTTGCTCGCGCCAGCAAGAGTCAAGCCGAGCGCGCCAGCCACCGATTGCGGCGAAAGCACCGGATGATGGCAGCTTAGCGCAGCAAGGGCGGGAAGCATGCCTGGCCGATACTCGGCCATAATCTTGCGCTGCGCATCCCGATAAAGCCTTTCGAGTCGATCGAGGCGATCAAGCCCGGCAATGGCGGCCGCTTCAACCGAGCGAACGGCCGCTTGCCAGTCATGGTCCGCTGGCATGCGTTTGAGGCGCAGCGCCTTGGCCCCTCCCGCGAGGCAAGGCAGCGGCGTCGTCGTCAGATCGTAATCGCGCAGCGCGAAGGCCAGGCCTAGCCATGGCTCGATGGTCGCGTCGATGCGGGCATGCTGGCGAACACGCTCGAGGGCCCGGACGAGGGCTGGGTGCTCCGTGACAAAATGCGGTTCCGTTACAGCTACCGGCAGTTTGTCACGCCAGGCGAGCCGATCAGGCTCGCGCAGCGCCTGCGCCCACGCCGGGAAGCCGTCGAATACATCCACGTTGGTCGCGCGCCGCGGCCGTTCTGGAATATGGATGCCGCAGCCCCAGGAAAATACGTCGATTTCGTCGATCTCCGCCGCCTGCAGGTGGAGCGCCCGCGCATAGCCCGACCAAGCAGCTCGGCGCGCCCAGGCGGATGCGGCTGAACTGACGCAAATGCGGGCATCGAGGCGCGAAATTGCCGCTGTACACGACGCTACGCTTGCAACCATCCGCGGGCTGTAAGTGGGGCCGAAGCGGGCCGGCGAGGAAGGTGCGGGCATAGCCAACAGTAAACCGAACAGGCATCTAAGTAAATCGTGCCGAGATACACAGTGGTGATAATAGGTCGTTATCAACACTGGTGGGCTGCGGACCGATCGTGTAAGACGCCGCAGCAATATCAAGGCGCCAGAAGGAAACCCGTGAATTTCGATGATGATCCGATCCGCAAGGCGATGCGGGACCTGAACGGCACGTCCGATATCATCCGCGCCGCAACGCAGGCGGGAAGGAACGCCGATGTCCTCGCTAGGGCGCTGAAAGGGCAGCGACGCCTTGACGAGATGCTTAAGCTTCGACCGACGATCTTCGAAGAGATGGCGGCGAATCACAAGCGCATCACAGACATGCTCGAGCGCCGTCCCAACATCATCGAGGAGATGGCCCGCCGACAAAGCGAGTTCGATAAGTTCGTTTCGAGCGGCGGCTATGCGCAAGCGACCGGTCGCCTTTCCGCCTTCCAAGAGGCGCTCGCGAGCGTCGAGCGGCTCGACAAGCTCCTGCCGAAGGCTGACGTTTATCAGCGCATGCTGGGTGCGCGCCCGCTGATCCCCGATACGGTGGCCGATGCTCTGGCGCGTGGTGGCGCGCTTGCGCCCATGCTCGAACGGCTCGGCACCGCGGCCGCGCTGGACCGATCGATTGTAGAGCAGCTTGCCGGTGTCGAGGAGTTCATTGCTGGCACGAATGCCGCGCGCCTTTCCCGCGCCGCGCTTTCGTCGAACTTCCCGGACCTCGTGCCTGAGCTGCGCTTTCCCACCGCGGCCGAGATCGCCGCAGTGGACCTTGCCGGAGTTGCGGGGGTGGGTGATCCGGCAGGGGAGTGGGCGCGTGCGACCGCCGCGCAGATGGCGGGCATTGAAACCCCCTGGGTGCGCGATGATCAGCCCGAGCTTTCAATCGAGGGTTATGCCGCTTTCAAGGGCATGACCGAGATTGTGGCGCGCACCAGTCCTGCCGCCCCTCGAGCCACCCAGCTGGTGCGCGCCGAGCTTGGCGACTATCGGCGCGAGGATCAGGGCGACGAAGCGGTCGACGACGCGATGCTGGCCTCAGGCCTGCGCATCGCGCGGGGCTTCGACATGCGCTTGGCCAGCCTGCCGATGGCGCTCGTGGGCAATATATTCGTGCCCTTTGGCATGGTTCCGGAAGCACCACCCGAAGCCGACCCCGATGAGCTCGATGCGGTCATCTCCTTGATGTTCCGCCAGCTCGAGCGCCGGCTGCGGGCCTTCATCGATCGGTCGATGAAGGCCGGGGTAGGGGAGAAATGGATCCGCCAGCGCGTCCACAAGAATATCCGCGAGGAATGGGAAAGACGGCGCCAGGCCGATGTGGACGCGCAGCGCGCACCTGGAGAGCTATTCGACTATGCCGATTTCGGTGACTATCGCGGCATCATCGAACGTGGCGAGAATTGGCGCGACGTGTTCCAACCGTTCTTCAAGGTGAAAACGTCAATCGGCGAGACGCTCGGCCGCCTCAGCGTCATTCGCAATCCAGTCGCGCACGTGCGGCCTTTGACCGTCGAGGATCTGCTCGTGCTGCGTGTCGAGGGCAACCGCCTGTACCGCTGGATGGGTGAGCCCGTGCCATGATCGATAGCGCAATCCTGGCACCCCAGGGCGAGACCGATCGCCATGGCAGTCTGGCGGTTGTCGCGGACGTCCGCGAGCTGGTGGGTCCAAGAGCACCGATCGACGAGGCGCTCGTTGCCGCCGCCGTTCGAGGATGGTCTGCGAACACGCGCCGCGCCTTCCGTTCGGACCTGACTCTCTGGGGCAAATGGTGCCGTCAGAACCGGATCGCGGCCGATCGCGCCGATGCCGCGCTCGTGGCGTCCTGGATCCGCGCTCTCGCCGGCATCGACGACAGCAGCGAGACTCAGCGGGCGATGGCGACGATCGAGCGCTACATCGTCAATGTCGGTTGGGCTTACCGCATGGCTGGTCTTCCCGATCCAACGTCCATGCCGCTCGTTCGGCTTGAGAAGAAAGCGGCGCGCAAGGCTCTCGGCGTCAAGCAGCGACAGGCCCGAGCCATTCGCTTCAAAGGCGAAATATCGGACCTGGACAGCCCGGCCGTGGGGGTCTGTCTCGCTCATCTCGTCAGAGCGTGCCGGCGCGACGAACTGGGCCTTCGCGATGAGGCATTCCTGCGCGTCGCCTACGACACCGGGGCGCGGCGGTCTGAGCTCGTGGCGATCGATGTCGACCATGTCGAAGGGCCAGATACCGAGGGGGCGGGCATTCTCTTCATACCTTCGTCGAAAACCGACCAGGTGGGGGAGGGGGCCTACGCCTATCTTGCGCCCAAGACGATGGCGGCGATACGCCGCTGGCGCGACAAGGCCGATGTTCGAAAAGGCCCCCTATTCCGGCGGGTCGAAACCCATTTTGACGGGTCTGTAGCTGCTATAGGCCGAAACCGTCTCCATCCCAACAGCGTCACCTTGATTTACCGGCGGCTGATACGAGCGGCCTGGGAACGCAAGCTTCTGGGTGCGATGTCTGAAGCCGAGCTTGAGCGCTGGGTGGCCGCGGTTTCGTCGCACTCGATCCGTGTAGGCGTGGCCCAGGACAATTTCGCGGCCGGGGAAGGCTTGCCCGCGATCATGCAGGCTTACCGCTGGCGCGACCCGAAGACGGTCATGCGCTATGGTGCGCGTCTCGCGGCCAAGAGCGGCTCCAGCGCTAGACTGGCCAAACGTTTCGCTGATTGAGCGAGCTGATCGACCCAGCCGAACGACGTTCTGGTCGTGGTTGCGCTCTCGTCAGGCAGCCTTGAGCCAGCTTACATCTTTTGCATCGTCGCTCGGGCCAGCCGTGAGGCCGCCGGTCATTTGATGCCCGGCGGTCTCAACCGGCTCGGGTCAACCCGTGGCAGGCAGGCGAACCTCGAAGGTGCTCCCTTCGCCCACCGCGCTTCTGGCCAGCACGATCGAACCGTCATGAAGCTCCACCAGCTGTCGAACCAGCGCGAGGCCGATGCCGAGACCGTCTTGCGTTGCACGCGCGCCACCTTCGATCTGCTCGAAGATCTCGAAAATTCGGCTCTGCTGCTCGGCCGGTATGCCAACGCCGTTGTCGGTGACCTGCAAGAGCGCCGAGGACCCGTCCCGGCCGACACTGAGATCGATCCTTCCGCCCGGCGGGGTATATTTCACGGCATTGCCTACGAGGTTGTTGATGATCTGGGTGATCCGGGCCGGGTCCGCATCGAGCCAGATGGGCTCCGGCGTCACGTCGAGATGGAGCGCGTGCTCTGCCTCCTCGAGGGCGGGCCGAACCGCCTCCATTGCAAAGCCGAGAACCTCCTGAAGATGCAAGCGCTCCTTTCTCAAGGATATCTTGCCCTGATCGATCCGCGCGATGTCGAGGAGATCTTCGACCAACCGGGTCACATGCTTGAGACTGCGGCGCATGCCGCTGCGGATTTCGCGCGCCAGCTCGGTTCCTTCGCGCTTTTCGAGGAGCTCGAGTCCACCGCTCAGCGCCATGATCGGATTGCGGAGCTCGTGACCAAGCACGGCGAGGAAGCGGTTCTTCTGCCGGTCGGCTTCCTGAAGCGCTTTCGTGAGGCCTGCGAGTTCGTCCCTTTGTGCGATGATCTGCCGCCGCTGACCGTAGAGATCGAAGAAGACATTGGCCTTGGAGCGCAGCACGTCGGCTTCGATCGGCTTCTGGATGAAGTCTACGGCGCCCGCTTCATAGCCGCGGAAGCGCCGGGTGACGTCGGCGCTGCCTGCGGTAACGAAGATGATCGGGATATGACGCGAACGCTCGTTGGCGCGCATGATTTCGGCGAGTTCGAACCCGTCCATGCCGGGCACGCGAGCGGTGTCCGCCGTTCACGCGCTCAGTTTGCGGACGTCGATTTGTTTGGACGCAGCTTCAATGCTGATCTCGAAATGATCGGTCTGGACGACATCGATGATTCCAGCCGGCCGATATCCAACGACGTTCGTGCCGCCCCGATGGCGCAAGCTGTCATAGGCAATGCCGGCTGAGGCCGACGCGCGAATTGTCTCGCCGAATGCCTGTGCTCCGGCATAGCTGTTCGGGAGATAGGCATCGGGATAGGCTGACTGCTGGCCGCAGATATCTAGGTAATTGCCGACCAGCGTGGCGCTGTAGGAGCGATAGGTCCGTGCCATGGCCTCTACCGAGCGCGCCACCGTTTCACGCCGCAGATGATGTCCGACCTCGGCCGCAGCCGTGACGATCGAGGCCGACGCGTACCAAGCGCCAAGATCGGGACCATTGAACCGCATGCCGCCGGGCGCGACATGGAGAAAGGATGCCATGATGATGCTCGCGTTGGGACGGCCATAAACCCACTGATCGCGAGGCAGGCGATCGATCCGTTCGGCCACCAGGCGGTCGTTCGTCCAACCGGCAAGCTCCATTACGGCAGCCGCGTCGGCGGCTGTCGCCACCGTGTCGAACAGGCCGATGGGGGGAAAGCGCGACGGCACAAGTCGATACGCCGGCCGAGGCGCGGGCCTGTAGTCGGTCACCCGAAGACGATTTCGCTGTCGCTGTAGGGAGCGAAGCCTTCGTCGGCGGCGTTCGGAGCCATGTAGATGCCGCCGCGCGCACTATCGAGGAAACGGCGCACGGTCATCAGCCCGTCCTGGGTGCCGCTCGTCAGCAGATCAATCGGCGGATGGCCGCCGAACACCGGAGCGTCGTGAGGCTGGCGCAGCCAGTCGATGCCTTCATGCTCGTCGGCGAACAGCACGCCCAGCGCCTGATGAATGCCGAACAGTGCCGAGATCCGGGTAAGCACGTCGACATCGAGGGTGATGGTCCCATGTTCGCGCGCCTGCTTGCACCAGCTATGATAGGTCGATCGGGAGGGATAGCCGAGCACCAACCGGCGCTGTTCCTCGTTAAGCCCCCACAGGTCGGCAATCGCGACGAAGGTCCGCATGGCAGGTGCGCTCAGGCGGCGTCGATTGGCCGGCGCGAAGCGGGACAGGTCCAGGCGCGGCGGAAGTTCCGCCGTCTGGCCGCCGCCTTCAATCGCGTTCCTCGCCATTTGCGCCTCCTGAACGGATTTGGATATAGTCCAAATCTGGACAGTTCGCAATTGCGCGAGTGCTTGTCGCGAATGGCTGGGGGGAGGGGCGACGGCACGAGCAACCAACGCCCGTGCCGCTCCATCCATCGATCCAGCATGTCGGGCGACACGCGCAGTCGACACAATACCAGAACAGCGCTGAACGGCATCGAGACCGCTAAGCGGGACAGGTTTCCGCCGCCATAATAGCGCCCGTTGCCGATGGCGATCTGAAGGGTGCGAACCCTGACGGTCTGTCCATCGTGCGAGACGGTCGCCCGGAACGGACGGACCGCGCGCAGCGCCCGGAGCGCCGCAATGATGTAGCTCCACCGGCCAAAGCGGCGTTTCGCCTCGCGAGTCAGCGCCTGCGCCAGGTCGGCGCTGAGCCCGATGCTGGCCACGTTGAAGAAGAGGTGTCCGTTTGCTTCACCCAGGTCGATCTTCGATGTGCGCCCTATGGTGGGCAGCGACACGCATTGCTCCAGCGTGCAACCGCCAAGGCCCAAGGTCCGCGCGAGATCGTTCGCGGTGCCGGCCGGCAGCAGGGCGAGCGGCAGGCCCGTTGCGAGCAGGCCTCGCGCGGCCGCATTCATCGTTCCGTCGCCGCCTGCGACCATCACGAAATCCGCGGCGTCGCCCTGCTGGGCGATCCAGGGGCTGACCTCCTCGGATGTCCTGCTGTCGAGCCGAGTGACCGTGCAGCCCTGGTCGGCGAGCAACCGGTGCGCTGCCTCGCCCATCGCTGCGCCCGACCGGCTCAGAGCATTGATCACGAGCAGTGCGCGCGTTGGACGAGACGCCAAGACCATTCCTTTCCAAATGAGCGGCGCTTGCATGCGGACGAGGCAAGGGCAGAAAAAAGACGCCGGCGGGAAGGCAGGGGGGACGTCCCCGCCGGCAAGGTTGTTCAGGCCGGGTGCGCGGCCTGGTCCCTCGTCTTCCATAGCGACCAGCCGATGCCGGCCGCCAGGATCGCGAAGGTGACCGAAAGCGAAGCCACGGGCGGGATCTTCGCCAGCCCCAGAGCGTCGGCGACGAAGATCTTGGAGCCAATGAACACAAGCAGGATCGCCAGCGCGTACTTGAGATAGTGGAACCGGTCCACCATCGCGGCCAGGGCGAAATAGAGCGCCCTGAGGCCGAGTATGGCGAAGATGTTCGATGTGTAGACGATGAACGGATCGGTCGTGATGGCGAAGATCGCCGGCACGCTGTCGACGGCAAAGACCACGTCGACGATTTCGACCATGAGCAGGGCCAGCATGAGCGGGGTCATGAACCAGGCCTGCTTGCCGGTGGCGGGGTCTGCCTGCTTCACCCAGAAATGCTCACCATGCAGGCGGTCGGTCACGCGGAAATGCCGGCGCACGAACTTGAGCACGGGATTGGCCGCGACGTCATATTCCTTGTCGGCGAAGAGCCACATCTTGACGCCGGTGAAGATCAGGAAGGCCGCGAAGACATATAGCACCCAGCTGAACTGCTCGACCAGCGTTGCTCCGACGCCGATCATGATCGCGCGCAGGACGATGACGCCAAGGATGCCCCAGAACAGCACGCGATGCTGGTAGAGGCGCGGTACGGCGAAATAGGTGAAGATCATGGCGATGACGAAGACGTTGTCCATCGCCAGGCTTTTCTCGACAACGAAGCCGGTCAGATAGTTCATGCCCGCGGTTGCGCCCATGTACCACCAGACCCAGCCGCCGAAGGCGAGGCCGAGCAGGATGTAGGCCGCGGACGTCACCAGGCTTTCGGTGACGCCGATTTCCTTCGACTTGCGGTGCACGATGCCGAGATCGACCGCGAGCATGACGATGACGATTCCCAGGAAGCTCAGCCAGAGCCACAGCGGCTTGCCGAGCCAATCAACAAACAGGAAATCCATGTGTCTCTCCTTTCGCGGCCGGCAAGCGGCCGCGTTTGTCCCTCCGACATCGCAGACGGTCAGTCTGCCAGCGGGGCCCGGCGGGAAGAGTGACGGCGGCCGCGCGGGGCGGCGCGCCGCCGATCAGTCGAAGAGCTCTTCGAGAAAGCTCTTTCGGCGCTTCTGATAAGGCGGGTGGTAACCGCTTTGATGGGGCGGACCGCTCCAGCCGGGCGACGTCTGGG
This sequence comes from Sphingomonas sp. S-NIH.Pt3_0716, assembly GCF_003950715.1. Classification (NCBI taxonomy): domain Bacteria; kingdom Pseudomonadati; phylum Pseudomonadota; class Alphaproteobacteria; order Sphingomonadales; family Sphingomonadaceae; genus Sphingomonas; species Sphingomonas sp. S-NIH.Pt3_0716. The sequence goes on from NZ_QLJK01000037.1 coordinate 13,409, forward strand.
CAGCCGCGGCTGGTGGGGCGGGCGGGGCCGCACTGCGCTCGATGATCTTGTCGAGCTCGCCGCGGTCGAGCCACACGCCCCGGCAGGAGGGGCAATAGTCGATTTCGATGCCTGAGCGCTCCGACATCTGGAGCTCGGTTCTGCACGAAGGGCAAAGCATGATCAGTTCTCCTGGCGCTGGCCGAAGAAGGTCAGCAGCAGCTGGAAAAGGTTGACGAGATTGAGGTAGAGCGAGAGCGCGCTCATCACGGCGAGCTTCTCGGCGGCTTGCGTGCCGCCATAAGCCAGATAGTCCGACTTGGCGCGCTGGGTGTCGAACGCGGTGAGCGCGGTGAACACGATCACCCCGACGATGCTGAGCACGAGCTGCAAGACGCTCGAGGCGAGGAAGAGGTTGACCAGGCTCGCGATGACGACGCCGACCAGACCCATCAGCAGGAAAGTCGACCATTTCGAAAGGTCGCGGCCGGTCGTGTAGCCCCATAAGCTCATCGCGAGGAACATCGAGGCGGCGATGAAGAAGGTCGTCGCGATGCTCTGCCCGGTAAAGACCAGGAAGATGCTCGCCATGGAGATGCCCATGACCGCGGCGAACGCAAAGAACGCCGTTCGGGCCCCAGCCGTGCTCATGCGCTCGATGCGGAAGGAGAAGAAGAGGACAAAGGCCAGCGGCGCGAACATCGCCGCCCATTTGAGCGGCGTATTGAAGATCGGCTCATAGATCGCCGGGCTCGAGGCGACGCCGAGTGCGACCGCGCCGGTGATGGCGAGGCCGAGGCCCATGTTGCGGTAGATGCCCAGCATGTGCCGGCGCAGGCCGGCGTCAAAGGTTGCCGTCGCCGCGCTCGCGGCATGCGCGTTCGCAGATGGGTAGGATCTGTAACGCTCCATCGTCACACTCTCCTCGGTGTTCGCGCGAGGGCAGCGAGCCGGTCCTTCAGGGCCAGCTTGAGCTTCTTCAGGCGCATGATTTCGAAGGGGTTGGGGACCGTATGGCGCTGCTCGGCGCGAAGCGCTTCATCGATCCGCTTGTGCATCTCGTGCAGACGGAAGGCACGCCAGTTCATTGTATATCTCCTCTAGTCACAAACCATGGGTTCGATCGGAGAGCTGACGGCATTTCGGCGATGATAGGGCCCGCTTGCATGCCATCGGAACGTCCGATGTGGTCCGACATCGCACGACAGGACTTCTCGCCGCTGCCGTGCCAGAGGGGCCCGGGCCACGTCATGTAATTAGCGAAGGAGCGGTGTTCTCGCCAATCGATCTCTCCCCTCTCGGTGATAGGATTAGCCTATCGGCTTACGCGCCTACGATTGTCAGCGCCTCGCATCGGACGCATTCCGCGATACGGGCATAGGCGTCGGCAAAGGCGGCGCCGTGCCGCCAGGCCGCGGCGATGCTGCGGGTCGGTTGCCAGTTCTTGACCTCCAGCACTTTGACTCCGGCGCTGCCGCCTACTTCCGAGCGGATATAGAGATCGGGAAGTATGGTGAGCGCGAGGCCCGTCGCCGCCATCTGCCGCAGGCTATCGAGGCTAGTGCCCTCGTAATCGCGCAGCAGCTCCATTCCGAGTTCCATGCAGAAGCCAGCGACCTGCCGATGGAGATGGTGCGCTGAATGAAGGCTCAACACCTGCGCGCCCTTGAGGTCGCTTTTGCGAAGGACCGGCCGCTGCGCAAGGGGGTGGTCCGGCGCGGCCACAAGCCGGAGCCGTTCGCGAAAAAGCGGCTCGACTATCGCCCCTTCGCCGGCGATCGGCAGCGGACCGAGCAGCATGTCGAGCTGACCGCGCGCCAGCTCGAGCGCCTGTTCATCCGGAATGCCCTCGCGGATATAGAGCCGCAAGCCCGGCTGTTGGCGGTGCAGCGCCAGGATCACGTTCGACATAAGATAGGGCCCTAAGGTGGGCGTGACGCCGAAGCGGATCGTGCCGGCGTTGCCTTCCTGCGCGCGCCTGGCGAGCTCGCGCATGTCTTCCACGGCCACCAGCACGCCGCGCGCGCGTTCGGCAAGCTCGCGGCCGATGGGCGTTAGTTCGACACTGCCCTGATTGCGTTCGACAAGAACGGTTCCGAGGCGCTGCTCGAGCGCGCGCAGCTGCTGGCTGAGCGAGGGCTGAGAGACGTGACTGGCCTGCGCGGCTCGACCGAAGTGGCGCAGGTCCGCGAGGGCGACGAGATATTCGAGCTGGCGGAGTGTCGGCATGACAGGACGATAGAGCGAAACTATCGCGTGGCTCAATCCTCATTGGCGCTGTCTCTTCTCGTCAGCTAGGTCCCCGCTTCCAGTTCCACTGGAACTTCCCGGGCTGCTTCGCCGCGCGACACGGTGAGCTTGACGACATTGCCGACCTTGCGGTCGTCGAGCTTCGCCAAAAGCGCGCCGAGGCTGTCGACATCTTCTCCGTCGATCGCGGTTATGCGGTCTCCCGGCACGATCCCGCCCGGTGTCGCCGTGATGCCGACAAGGCCTGCGCGGGCCGCGGGCGATCCGGGGCGAACGCTTAGGACATAAACCCCTTCCCGTCCGGTGATCGCTTGCAGGCGTTCGTTCACCTGCTCGTCCGCTTCGACGCCGAGAGCCGGCCGAACATAGCGGCCGCTTTTGATAAGTTGCGGGACAACGCGCATGACGGTGGCGACCGGGACCGCGAAACCGATGCCTGCCGATGCGCCTGACGGGCTGAAGATCGCCGTGTTGATCCCGATCAGGCGTCCGCTCGAGTCGAGCAGCGGGCCGCCCGAGTTGCCGGGGTTGATGGCGGCGTCGGTCTGAATGAGATGTTCGATGCTGGGTCCGCCGCGCTCGCTTGGCAGCGATCGGTCGAGCGCAGAAATTATGCCGGTGGTGAGCGTCCAGTCGAGCCCGAACGGATTGCCGATGGCAAAGACCTTCTGTCCGACCTTCAGATCCTCGCTGGTACCGATGGGAACGGGTGCCGGGCGGCGCAGCGCAACGCCGATCTTGAGCAGCGCAAGATCGTGGCTCGGGCTGGCGCCGACCAGCGAGGCGCGGAACTTGCGACCGTCGGCAAGTTGGACCGTCGCCTCCGAGGCGCCCTGGATCACGTGGAAGTTGGTGACGACGTGCCCGGCGCCGTCCCAAATTAAGCCGGACCCTGTGCCGCGCGGGACGGAGAATACATTGCGCGACCAGGCGTCCTCCACCAGCTGGGATGTCGAGATATAGACGACCGATCCGCGGGCCTTTTCGAACAGGGCTATGGTCGCCTTTTCATCGCCGGCAAGGTCGCCCCGCGCCGTTACAAGCCGGGATGCGGGATCCGCTGGAGCCATCGGCTGCAGGACGCGCCACAACAGGATCAGTGCGGCGGCGCAGGCAGTGACGAGAAGACAGCGGCCGATAAAGCCGAGTTTCGCTGTTTCAGGGCTCATTCCTGAAGACATGTTGCGCCTCGGGGAATTGCGTCAAGTATCTCAGATCCCGATTGTTGCAGGCGAGCTGCCGCGAGGCTCGCGACTTGCGGATGGTGGCGGGGTGAATGGCATGCTCCTGCTATGAGCGAACGTTCCGCGCCGCTCGGACGATCGACGTCCATGATACGCTTGATCGTCGTAACGTCTGTGCCCTGACCTTGACCCCATGGTGAAGCAGCGTTCGCTATCGGCCCACTGCCGCGTACTTGTGAAATCGTGAGGTGTTGGTCAGAGGATCTGCGACGTAGATCTCGGCTTCGAAGACAGAGAAAGGACGATCATGATCGGCAAGATTCTGGGTGCGATTGCGGGCGAACGAGCGGCCAAGCACGTGCGGGGGCTCGGGGGCCCCGGCGGAGCGCTCCTTGGCGCTGGCGCAGCCGCGCTGATACGGCGTCTGGGGCCGCTCGGCCTCGTTGCGGTCGCTGTCGGCGGATATGCGCTGAAGCGGCACCTCGACGCCAAGAACGCCGAACAGCCGGGGGCAGATGGGCAGGACAACGAGATGCCTGCCAATAAAGCCAGTCAGCCCGGTCAAGCGTAAGCTCTATATCGCGCCTCTGGCGGCCCAGAGATCAGGCGCAGCCAGTGACTCCTGTTCCCGGTCCGCGAGAGCGATAACTTTCGTAAAAGCCTCATGCTGCGACAGCCAGACCTTGCCTGAGAGGCCGTCGAGCAGATGCGAGCGCTCGAGCGCGTCCATGACCGGGCCTTTGACTTCCGACAGGTGCAGGCAAACACCGGCGTCGGCAAGACGCCGATTGATCATCTCGAGGCTCTCGAGTGCGGAGGCATCGATGGCGTTGACCGCCGAGCACATCAAGATGAGGTGCCTCACGTCACGTTTTTCGGCGATTTGTTCGAGAATAAACTCCTCCAGCCACCGAGCGTTGAGATAGGTCAGGCTCTCATCGATGCGGATCGTGAGCACCCGGGGGTCTGTGAAAACCCTATGGCGCGCGACATTGCGAAAATGCTCGGTTTCAGGAACGCGGCCGACGATTGCAGCGTGCGGTCGTGACGCCCGCCAGAGATAGAGCGCCAGGCTGAGACCGACGCCGGCGATGATTCCCGCCTCGACTCCGACGGCCAGCGTCAGAAGGATCGTCGCCAGCATCGCTGCGAAATCGGGTTTGGAATAGCGCCAGATCTCGACCGGTTTCCTCAGGTCCACCAGACTGAGAACGGCGACGATGATCGTCGCGGCGAGCGTGGCAATCGGAAGCGCGGCGAGGAGCGGCGTCAGGAAGAGGGCGGCGACGAGAATGCCGGCGGCAGTGTAAACGCCGGCGGCCGGCGTTTGCGCTCCGGCGTCGAAATTGACGACCGAGCGTGCGAAGCCGCCCGTCACCGGATAGCCGCCGGTGAACGCGGCCGCGACATTGGCGGCGCCCAGGCCGATCAGTTCCTGGTCCGGATCGATCTTCTGGCGCCGCTTGGCGGCGAGTGTCTGGGATACAGATACGCTCTCGACGAAGCCAATCACCGAGAGAAGAAGCGCGGGAATAGCGAGCTGCCGCCAGAGCTGCGCGTCGAACAAGGGCAGCGTGAGGGGCGGCAGGCTCTGGGGAATCTGGCCGACCACCCGGACGCCCTTGTCCTCGAGTTCCAGCGCGAGGACGGCGAGCGTTGAAGCCGCGACAGCCGCGATCGGACCGGTCTTGGCGAGAAGATCGGCGACGCGAGGCGCGATGCCGAGGCGGATCAGCAGAGGCTTTGCTCCGCTGCGCACCCAGAACAGGAAAGCGCAGGCGCTGACGCCGATTGCGAGCGTGGGCGGATGGATCGAGGCGAGATCGCTAGCAAGTCCGGCAATAAGCTCGGGCAAGGTGGCGCCCCCGCCGTCGACGCCGAGCAGCGACTTCATCTGACTTGCTGCAATGAGAATGCCGCTCGCGGTGATGAAGCCCGAGACGACTGGATGCGAGAGAAGGCTGGCGAGGAACCCCAGTCTGAGAAGGCCCATCGCCAGCAAGATCAGTCCTGATAGCAGCGCAAGTATGAGCGCGGCTGCGATGAAGCGCGGGCTTCCCGGCGCTCCAATCGCGCTGGCGGCGGTCAGCGTCATCAAGGAGATTACGGCGACCGGCCCCACCGCCAGAGTTCGGCTCGTGCCAAAGGCGGCATAGGCGAGGAGGGGCGCGACCGAGGCGTAAAGCCCGATTTCGGGTGGGAGCCCCGCGAGCATTGCATAGGCGAGGCTCTGGGGGATGAGCATGATCGTGACGATCGCCGCCGCGGTCATGTCGCTTGCGAGCGTGGCCCGGTCATAGCCGCGTGCCCAGGCGAGCGCCGGCAGGTAATGCGCAAGCTTCGCCATCACGCGCCGATCGGCTGCGGCCTGACCATCCATTCCCGGCCTTTGAGCATCCCATGCCAGTAGACCGGGGGCAGGATCGTGTCCTTGAGGAGCCAGGAGAGCCGCGAGGGGCGGGAGCCGTCGATCAGCCATCCTGGGAAGCTCGGCAGGAGCTTGCCTCCATAGCCGAACTCGGCGAGCACGATCTTGCCGGCCTCGACCGTCAGGGGACAGCTGCCATAGCCATTATAGGCCGCGGCTGGCGGCCGGCCGTCGAGCGCTGCGAGCGCGTTGACGGCAACGACCGGCGCCTGGGCCCGGGCGGCCGCCGCGGTCTTCGCGTTCGACGCCGAGCAGGCGTCCCCGAGGGCAAAGATGTTCGAGTATTGCGGGTGACGCAGCGTCGTCTCGTCGACTTCGACAAAGCCCGACGCCGCGGCGAGCGGACTTTCGCGGATGAAGTCGGGCGCGACCTGCGGTGGGACGACATGGATCATGTCGAAGCGCTCGGCCGCGCGCTGCGTGCCTTTGCCGTCGGCTCGTTCAAATACCGCCGTCTGTCGGGGTCCGTCGAGCTCCACCAGCCTCGAGCCGAAATGCAGATTTATGCCGTAGCGCTCGACATAGTCCATGAGCGCTGGGACATAATCGGGCACCCCGAACAGGACGCCGCCGGCTGTGTGGAAATGCACGTCGGCGGCGCCGAGCACGCCGGCTTTTTCCCAGCGATGGCAGGAGAGGTACATCGCCTTTTGCGGGGCGCCGGCGCATTTGATCGGCATCACAGGCTGAGTGAACAGCGCCCTGCCGCCCTTGAAAGCTTTGACGAGCCGGTGCGTATAGGGTGCCAGGTCGTAGCGGTAGTTCGACGTGACGCCATTACGGCCGAGCGTTGCGGCAAGACCGGGGATGGCGTCCCAGTCGAGCTTGATGCCGGGGCAGACGATCAGGACCTTGTAGCTGAGCCGCCGGCCGTCCTGCAGCATCACCTGATTGGCATCGGGCTGAAAGCTGCGCGCCGCTGCCTTGACCCAGTGCGCGCCTTTTGGAATCAGCCGCGCTTCCTCGCGCCGGGTGACCGCGGCGTCGAACACGCCGGCCCCGACCATTGTCCAGCCAGGCTGATAATAATGGTCTTCATTGGGCTCGACGACCGCGAGGCGCAGATGGTCCCGCCGCTTCAGGATGCTGGCGGCAGCAGCTATTCCCGCGCTACCTCCGCCAACCACCACGATGTCATAGTCCTCTTCCGCCGCACGCTGCCGGGCCCGCCCCGCCATTTCCGCGAGCTTTTCCGACCGTGCTCCCGAGCGGCAGTAGGCCAGGACGGGCGCCGGAAGCCTGTCGAGCGCCTTGGCCATGGCCTCGGCATCCGCATCGGTCAGCGCGCCGGCGACGGCGGGAACATGGACGAAGGCCAAGCCGGCGCTTGTCGCCGCCTGCTCGATGCTGCGAGCGGGCGGCTGGCCGGGTGCTTCACCGTCCGGGCGATTGCAGATGATCGAGCGGAACCCCGCTGCGGCTATGTCGGCGATATCCGCTGCGGTGAGCTGCGGCGCGACGCTGAGCGTCGGAGAAAGCTGCTTGATGGTAATGCGGACGTTTCCCAAAAAAGGCGTGCTTACCGCGATGTCAGGCGATGCAGCGCCATGCCCGCGAGCATGGCGAGCAGGAACGGCGCGGCTGCTGCAGGCGCGAGCGCGAGATTGGCCACGGCGGGGCCCGGACACAGGCCGGCGATACCCCAGCCCACACCGAAGAGAATGGAGCCGATCGCCAGCCGGCGATCGATGCGGCCAGTATCGGGGAGGTTGAAGGTTTTTGCCGCGAAGGGCCGGGCCATGCGGCTCTGGACCCTCCAGGCCATGGCCATCGGCACGATGGCGCCGGCCATGACGAAGGCAAGCGTCGGGTCCCAGGGGCCGAGCAGGTCGAGAAATGCCCGCACGCGCATCGGGTCGGTCATCCCCGAGACAGCCAGGCCCGCGCCGAACAGCGTGCCGCAGAGGAGGGCGATGAGCGCGCGCATCAAAGCGTTCCTGTCAGGCGCATCGCCGCCACGGTCGCGAAGCCGCTAGCCATGAAAAGCGCCGTGGCGACGAGCGAGCGGCGCGAGAGCCGGGAGAGGCCGCATACGCCATGGCCGCTGGTGCAGCCTGAGCCGAGCCGCGTGCCGTATCCGACGATCAAGCCGGCGACCAGCAAGAGGGGTGTTGTAGGGAAATGCGCCGGAGCCACTTCCGCGGTCGCTGCGAGAAGCCACGCGCCAAGGGGAAGGCCGAGGACAAATGCGGTCGCCTCGGCCCAAGGCGGCCCGGCGTCGGATAGTTTCAGAGCGCGGGCCGCGAGGCCGCTTACGCCCGCGATCCGACCCAGCGCCAGCAGCATGACGGCTGCGGCCAAGCCGATCATCAGGCCGCCAATAAATCCCGCCAGCGGCTGCGCATGGGAGAGGGCCGGAATCATAGCTGATTCACCGGGAGCTTGAGATAGCTGACGCCATTCCCCTCGGGGGGCGGCAGATGCCCCGCGCGCATGTTCACCTGGACGGAGGGAAGGATCAGCCGAGGCACGGGGAGCGTACGGTCGCGGCTCTCGCGCATTGCGACAAATTCGTCTTCGGTAATCCCGTCATGCGCGTGAATGTTCGCGCGCCGCTGCTCGGCGACGGTCGTTTCCCAGACATAGTGCCCGCGGCCCTCGGGCAGGTAGTCATGGCACATGAAAAGGCGGGTCTGCGGCGGCAGCTCGAGCAGGCGCCGAAGCGAGCGGAACAGGGTGCGCGCGTCACCGCCGGGAAAGTCCGCCCGAGCCGTCCCATAGTCGGGCATGAACATCGTGTCGCCGACGAACACGGCGTCGCCGATCACATAAGCGACGCAGGCTGGTGTGTGGCCCGGGACATGGAGAACCGTCACCGAGAGCTCGCCGATCAAGAAGGTGTCACCGTCTTTCCACAGCTGGTCGAAATCGGACCCGTCCCGCTGGAAGTCGCTGCCGGCGTTGAACAGCTTGCCGAAAGTCTCCTGCACCGTGCAGATGTGCGCGCCGATCGCGATTTTGCCGCCGAGCTTCTGTTGGAGATAGGGGGCCGCCGAGAGATGGTCAGCATGGGCGTGGGTCTCCAGGTGCCAGTCCACGTGCAGCCCGGCCTCTTGCACATGCGCGATGATCCGGTCGGCTGCTTCATGCGACGTGCGTCCCGACGCGGGGTCGAAGGTCAGCACGCTGTCGATCACGGCGGCGCGAAGCGTCTCCGGATCATGGACGACGTAAGTGACCGTGAAGGTCGGCTCGTCGAAGAACGCCGCGATGACGGGAACGCCCGCTTGCGCAGCGGTGATCTGCGTTGCGGCATGGGCAAGAGCGGGGTCGGTCATGCGACTCTCCTTGATTTCAAAGTTACAATAATCATGTATGTAACCGATCATAGATCGTCAACGGCTTGCTTCGTCGGGCGGGCATCTGCAGGAGGACCTCATGATTGAAGCAGCTGCCAGCATGCCGTCGGCGATCCGGATCGGGGATGCCGCGCCGGATTTTCAGGCGCGCTCGACAAGGGGCGAATTCCAGCTTTCCAAGCTCCGCGGCCATTGGGTGCTGCTGTTTTCGCATCCGGCCGATTTCACGCCGGTCTGCAGCACCGAATTCGTGGCGCTGGCGCGCCGGCAAGCCGAGTTCGAGGCGCTGGGATGCAAGCTTGTCGGCGTGTCGGTCGATAGCCTCTACGCGCATATCGCCTGGGTGCGGGCGTTGAAGGACCTCTTCGAGGTCGAGATCGGTTTCCCGATCATCGAGGATCCCAGCATGGCGGTGGGCCGCGCCTACGGCATGATCGGCGAGAACGCGGCCGACAGCATGGCGATGCGCTCGACCTTCTTCATCGATCCTCAGGGGGTGGTCCGTGCCACAACCGCGTATCCGCATAATGTCGGCCGCTCCGTCGACGAGCTCCTGCGGCTCTTGCGCGCTCTCAAGTGCGTCGATGAGAAGGACGTGCTTACGCCCGAGGGCTGGACAGAGGGCGAGGCCGCGCTCCTGCCGGTCGACGATCAGACGAGCGGCGCGCGCGACTGGTTCTGCCGTTTCGAGCCGCAGCCATGACTCCACTCTTCGAAAACAAGGATGCTGCATCGGCCGCAGCCGACAAGCTCAAGGTCTTCGCCCAGCCGCAACGGCTCATGATCCTCTCCTGTTTGCTCCTCGGTGAGCGTAATGTGGGCGAGATTGCTCAGGCGACGGGGATCGGGCAGCCGGCGCTGAGCCAGCAGCTGGCCGAATTGCGCCGGGCAGAGCTGGTGAAGGCGCGCAAGGCGGCAAAGCAGGTGTGGTACACGCTTGCCGATGAAAGCGTCGAGCAGTGCGTCAGCAATATCGAAGCCATGCTCGGCGGCGCCGCGCCGACAATCCGATCCGGTCAACAAAGCAACAGCGCTGCTCCTCACGGCGTGGCGAGCTTCGCTCGAATCCTTTAGCGAGCTGCCCGGTGATCCAACCTCGCAAGTGCTGAGGAAAGACCAGATACCGTTCCGCCAGGAGCTGTTTTCCTATAGGCCCGGGATGCAAGAGCCAAGGCGATGAACTTTCTTGCGCGGACCTCCATATTCTCGGGCACCCGTATTCACGGCTAAAGTGTCGATCGCGAAGATATAGCTCACGGCGTTGCTTCTGAACCTGAAGCTCCTGCAGACAGATATTGGACCGCTACGGGCAACCTACTGTCACTCGTCTTCGGCATGCGCTTAAGCAGATATATTCTCTTTCTTCCTTATCTGCTACGCGGCAAGGGCGCGCTCATGCGAGGCTGGGCTGCAGCATTTGTTCTTGTCGAATGAAGGGGGAAGTCGGCTGATGGTGCGATCGGATTTGCTCAGGTGCTTGGGTCAGGACAATCCCGAGCTTGCTGCTGCCGATATCGAACGTCTTGTCGACCTGTTCTTCGACGCAATCGCGCGGCAGATGGCTGCCGGTGGGCGTGTCGAGCTGCGCGGGTTCGGCGTCTTCGAAGCGCGGTGGCGCCGCGCGCGTGCGGGCCGAAACCCGAAAAACGGGTCGACCGTCGCGGTGCTTGGCAAGCGTGTTCCCTTCTTCAAGGCGGGTAAGACGCTCCGCGCGCGCTTGAACGGCGATGCGCATGCTGACTGAGCGACGAAGCGCATTTAGGATCGGTTTTCAGCCGATTGTCGCTTGATCGCCATGGCAAAACAGTGACAACGGGCGTCGTTTCTGAGGAAGGCACGCCCCTGCCGCGAGTCCGGAAAACAGAAACACCAGGTGGGGACTGGCCCGACCTGGTGCTCGATATTCCGTGTCGAGGGCGCTTGGCGATGCCAGTGGGGCCGATTCGACTGCTGTTATGGTCTTGCGCGTGAATGGCTGAAAGTCAAGTTCCTTATCCCTATCTCCCGGCGCAAGTGGACGCGATTCGCGCCTCGCTGTCGGAACCGAGGTTCGGCGCCTACCTTTCCAAAGGTGGCAATGACACGGGCTACGCGCTGGCGCTCTACCTCTACAATGCCCGGCTCGCCAAGGCGTTCCTCTATCCGCTGCACGTGGTCGAAGTAACGCTGCGGAACGCGATCGATGGTCTTCTCGTAAGTCGCTACGGCCAGACCTGGCCGCACGAGGCGGCGCTGCGCGATGGGCTCCTGACAGATGCCGGACGAGCGACGCTCGACAAGGCGATCGGACGCGCGGGCGCCGGCGCATCGCGGGGGCAGATTGTCGCGGAACTCACCTTCGACTTCTGGTCGCATTTGCTCCGACCCGAATACCACGCCCTCTGGCGCACGGCGCTCAACATCGTCTTCCCGCATGCGCGGCCGCCGGTCGGCCGGCACGAGGTCCAGGGCCTGGCAAGGTCGATCAACCGGTTTCGCAACAGGGTCGCGCACCATGAGCCGATCCTCGACCAGAATGTGGGTGACCTGCAGGCCAAGATCGTCGAGTTGATCGCCTTGCGTTGCCCGGAAACGGCAGCCTGGACCCGCCACCATACGACCATCGGACAGGTGCTCCGGACGCGGCCGCGAAACGGCCGCGGGCACGGCGAGCTTCTGTCGTCGAAGCTCGCGCCCGAGTTTGTCCCGGCGACGCTCGCCTCGAGCCTCGAGGACGTGATGCGCGCGCTCGATCGCGGCCGTCCGGTTGCGATCTGCCTCGACGATGACGGGCGTCCCGTCGCGGCTTTTTCGGCCCTAGACATTACCCGCTACATTCTGGCCGACGCGGACCGGAATGCCGGCCTGTTTGCGCCGGCCGAGCGGACCGTCGCGGACATGCTCGCCGGGATCGACGCGCCGGCGCGCACGGCGGTCATGCAGGAGGACGAGCCCCTTGCGCTGGCGGTCGATACGCTGCGGCGGCCGCGCGTCGACATCCTGGTCGGGGTTGGGGCTGGCGATGGGCGTCCCACGGGGACGATCATGCGCGCGCATCGGCGCTATTAGCCCATTCGCCCGTCGCGCGGGTGACCGCCGCCAGCTTTATCCATCATCCGGGGCAGCGCTGCGGCCGATCGCGTCACAATTGCTTGAAGCTCATGCGGCCGATCTGCATGCTGGTGACAAAGCGGCATTTGCAAGCAAGGAGGCATGCGTCATGCACAGGGTGATCGAGGCTGGCGATGATGTCATCGCGCTCGAGGTTTCCGGAAAGATCACGGGCGCCGATCTCGACGCCATGATGGACCGGCTCGACCAAGCGATGGCCCATCACGAGAAAATCCATATATTTGTCGAGACGCGCGGCATCGACGGCATCGAGCTCACCGGCCTTCCGGGCTATGTGGCGCGCGCCATGCCCCTTTTCGGCAAGCTGACACGGTTCGGACGCGTGGCGGTCGTTGCCGACCAGACATGGGTGCGGATCGGCACCCGGGTCGAGAGCGCGGTTCTGCCCTTTATCAGCTACAAGACTTTCGAGCCGGCGCAGCGCGAGGAAGCACTCGCCTGGGTCAAGGGCGCGCCTTCCGCGGCCTAGCAGGATGGCTGATCGCGCTCGAGGCAGCGTCGGCCACTCAACGCGCGGCTGTGGGTCGGCGCCTCGCGGCGGTCTCGCAACGGGTCGGAGCGCTTGAGATGCACTGCCATCCGTACAACTCCTAATGATGCACGAGAAATGATCCTTTTATCCGGCGGCTCGACGATCACGTCGCGTTGGAGCTGGTACGGTGCCCGATCTGGAGTTGAACGAAGAAGGTCTCGGCGAGCTCGTCGATGCGTTCTACGCCCGCGTGCGGAAGGATCCGGAACTCGGTCCCATATTCAATGACGCCATTGGCGACTGGCCCGAGCACCTGACGAGGCTGCGTGCCTTCTGGTCCTCGGTCATGACGGGCAGCGGGCGGTACAAGGGCCAACCGGTGCCCGCTCATCTCAAGCATCGCGACCGGCTGTCGCCCGCCTTGTTCGAGCGGTGGCTCGCGCTCTGGGCGCAGACCAGCAACGAGCTGATGAGCCGCGAAGCCGCGGCCGCGCTGCAGGCCAAGGCCGCGCGCATCGCCGAGAGCCTCCAGCTCGCCATGTTCTTCCGGCTGGAGCGCCAGCCGGACCACCATTCCGCCTGAGCCGCGGTTGCAAACAGGATTGAACCAATGACCGAGATTCCCCTCGTCGACCTCAACGTCCATCATGCGCCGCGCGACATGCGCGATCGCGTCGCTCTGGGCTTTACGAAGATGCTTCGCTTCTGCGCCGACACCTTCTTCGCCAAGCGTTATGGCCATCGGGCCATCGTTCTCGAGACGGTGGCGGCCGTGCCCGGCATGGTGGGGGCGACGGTCAATCACCTCAAGTGCCTGCGCCGAATGTGCGACGACAAGGGGTGGATCCGGACGCTCATGGAAGAAGCCGAGAACGAGCGCATGCATCTGATGACCTTCATCGAGGTCGCCAAGCCGACGCTTTTCGAGCGACTGGTGATCCTGGCCGTGCAGTGGGTGTTCTACCTTGCCTTCTTCGCGCTTTATCTGGTGAGCGCCCGAACCGCGCACCGGGTGGTCGGCTATTTCGAGGAAGAGGCGGTGATCAGCTACACCCTCTACCTCAAGGAGATCGATGAGGGGCGTAGCGCAAATGTGGCAGCGCCTGCGATCGCGCGGCACTATTGGAAGCTGCCCGAGGGCGCGACACTGCGCGATGTCGTGCTGGTCGTGCGGGCCGATGAGGCACATCACCGCGACGTCAATCATGGGTTCGCGAACGAGCTCGCGGGCTTGGCGCCGGCGGAGACGGTCGCGCCCTATCCCGAGCACGCCGAGCAAATCCGGCTGGCCGCCTGAGATGAGCGCTCCGACGCCCTATCGCTCGACCCCGGTCTTCGATCAGGACACGCTACCGGCCGCGCTCCGCGCCCGCCATACCACCAAGGCGGGCGTCTGGGGCGTGATCCGGGTGCTGGAAGGTGAGCTTCGGCTCACCATCCTCGAGCCGCCATCGGAAGTCGTCATCACGCCCGGCAATCCGGCCGTGATCATGCCGCAGCAGCCGCATCTGGTGACGCCGCTCGGGCCGATGCGGATGCAGGTGGACTTCTACGACGAAGCGCCGAACTAGGCGTCCCCGCCACCGTCACCGCCTCTCGGCGGGGCATATTGCTGAGCCGGCAAAGATGATCAACCAGCGGTTGGTAGAGCGGCGTCTCGAATGCGAGGCCGGCGGCACCATATTCGGACCAGATGACCGTCGCGCAGAGGCCCTCGAAACCTTGCGGTCGAACGACGACGCGCTGGCCTTCAGCGAGGTGGATGCCCATTGCCTCGATGCGGCAGCCGGCGGACGAGAGATCCACCAGCATGACCGGCTCCTTGAGCGTTGACGTCCTGAACTGGGCAGGGTGGCGCAAGGGCTGGCGGCTTTGTCGCCGGCGAGATCTATGAGGCGTCGTCATGGCCGCAACTTGCGCCGGAACGTTTTCGCAAAAGTTGAAGGGCACCGATAAGCCTGTAAAATTATGTAAAGCCAGAAGAGTAAAGCCTCGGAGCGGGCGTGAGCATGATCGATGTTGAACCGGATTAGAGCGGTTTTCGATCAATCTGGGTCATATCCGCACGAACTGAAGTAGTTGGCGCATTCCTTGGGCTGGAAGATGTCGACGAGCTTGCCGATGAGGCTCCACAAGCCGCTGACGGTTCTCTCACCTGCCTTGCGGAGCATGGCCTTGAGGCGGGAGAAGGCCTTCTCAATCGGGTTGAAGTCGGGGCTGTAGGGTGGGAGGAAGCGCAGCGTTGCTCCTGCCGCCTCGATCCGGTCGCGGACTGCGGGACGTTTGTGGCTCGACAGTTTGTCCATGATCACGACGTCGCCTGGCCGCAATTCGGGCACGAGTACCTGCGCCACATATGCTTCAAACCAATCACCGTTGATCGGGCCGTCTAGCACCATCGGCGCGACCATGCCGGTCATGCGTAGGCCGGCGACCAGCGTGGTGGTCTTGCGGTGACCATGCGGGAAGCCCATTCGCAGGCGCTGACCTCTGGCGCAGCGCCCATGACTACGGGTCATGTTCGTGGCAGTCCATGTCTCGTCAATGAAGACCAGGCGTTCCGGATCGAGATCGATCTGGCCGTCAAACCAGTCGTGGCGCTGCCTCAGGACGTCGGGCCGGTCTTGCTCGATGGCATGCCCAGTCTTTTTTTGCGCGTCATGCCCCGCCGCGCGAAAAACCGATGCAGCCCGGCAACCGAGATGGCGAGCCCCTCCTCGACCAAGGCGAGGCGCAGTTCTTCAAGCGAGATGTCCTTGCGCGCTTCCCAGAGGGCGAGAATGTCGGCAGATCGCTCCTCGACACGGCGCGAGCGCATATCTCCGCCTTGAGGTTTGGAGGCAACGCTGCCGGTTCCGCGCTGCTGCGCATGCCACCGGATCGCCGTCGACGGTGCTACGCCGAAACGCGCCGCCGCTGCCCGGCAACTCAGCCCGCCTGCAATCGCAGCCAGAAGCCGAACCCGCAAATCCATCGAGAGAGCGTGACCCATCCATGCCGGCCTCCTTCACCAGCACGGATTCTGAATCAGAAATCACGCGGAGAGGGAATCCCTCATCGATTCAAAGCGGTCGAAAAACGCTCTAACAGTGATCTTGCTATGCGATCCGACCTCTCATCTCACGGATCAACATGGCGGGCCGAAGGCATCCACCTTTACATGTTTTTACAGTGAAGAGGGTTTCTCGAGCGAGCGCGAACTATCCGATTGCGCCATAAGCTTTAGAGTGGGTCTTGGAACGCGGCGCGACGCGCTGCAGTCGGGAGCATGGATTTGATCCTCTATTCGCGCGGCTTCGCATCGGCCGGACGAACAACCGTGGTCACGATGACGAAGCGCTTGCGTCCTGGCGGTCAGGAGACCGCCTATGACAGGGGGGCCGGCAGGAATTTCCGCCCATGAGCGCAGGTCCTCTCCTCACCAGCGCTTCGCGTGTGCGCAACGTCGGCCTCGAAGGCGAGCATCCCGACAATATTGTCGCTGACATCGCCAGGCGCGGGAAGCTGCCAGCACGGATCATCGTCGTCGCCAACGAGAAGGGCGGGGTGGGCAAATCGACGATCGCATTTCACCTGGCGGTCGGCTTGCTCCATCGCGGCCACAGCGTCGCGGCGATCGATCTCGATCGACGACAACAGACCTTGTCCCGCGTCCTGGGCTATCGGGACGGAACGATCTGCCGGCTTAAGGCGCCGCTCAAGAGCCCGAGGCATGCCGTTCTGCAGGTCCCGAGCGGCGCGATGCTATGTCAGGAGATGATGCGCATCGGGTCGGCTTGCGACTACATCGTGATCGACGTGCCGGGGTATGACTCGGCCATCGCCCGCCGTGCTCTGGCGCTGGCTGACATCCTTGTCACGCCGATCAGTTCCAGTTTCGTCGATCTCGACCTCCTGGCCCGCGTGCACCCCCTCACGCTCGACATCGTGTCACCGGGCTGCTTTGCCACGGCGGTGAACGAAATCAGGCAAGCGCGTCTTCGGCAGGGGCTCGGCGGCATCGATTGGATCGTGCTCGAGAACCGCCTCCGGCGCGAAACCAGCCATAACCGTGACCGGGTCGAAGCGGCACTGCGGACTATCGCCCCCGAAGCCGGTTTTCGCATGACCAAGGGCCTTGCCGAGCGAGTCGCCTATCGCGACCTCTTCCTGATGGGGCTGACCCATCTCGATCTTAAGGCATTGCCTGCGCTTCCGTTTCCCAATTCGCGCGTCGTGCAAGAGATCAGGAATCTGGTTGCAACGGTGGAAGAGACGCCGGCGGACCGGCGGTGTCTGGTGAATGCCTGACGGGCACGGCGCCAGCATGTTGTGCTGAAGAGAGGCGCTGTTTCACTGACCCTACGGACTATCACGGATGGCCCGAGAGTGCCCGCGCGTGGAAACGGTCCTCATGAACCTGTCTTTGGAACTTGCGGTCGCCACTGCCTTGGTGGTGCTGACCATCTTCATCCATCTTGGCGGGATCGCGCTTCTCCTCGCGCTGCTCCGCCGTCATCGCGGAAGGCGAACCGTTCGCACGCTCTGGCATGAAGGATTGGGGATCCTGGGCGCGGCCGGCGGCCTGTTCGTTCTCCATGCCCTTGAAATCTGGCTCTATGCAGGCTTCTACATCGCCGTCGAGGCGCTCAGGAGCTTCGAGGCGGCGCTCTACTTTTCAACCTCTTCCTACACGACGGTGGGATATGGGGATGTCGTCCTCGACGAGCGCTGGCGTCTGCTCGGCGCGATCGAGGGAGCGAACGGCCTCATCCTTCTGGGATGGTCGACCGCGTTCTTTGTCGCCATCGTCGGCCGGATCCGCGGGCTTGAGAACGAGGTTCAGGCGCTGCCATGAAGGTAAAAACGCGCTGGCTTGCAACCGCCCTGCGCCTTTGCTCATGAAGGAAGGCGCGGGTTTCACAATCAGACCCTTGCAGCTCGGCCCGCCGCTCGGGGCGGGAATGCATTGGCTCAAGATCAATCAAGAGGGAAACAGGTGACCCATCAGCTCACGATGAAGTTCCACGGTGCGGCAGGCACTGTCACCGGCTCATGCATGGAGCTCGCGCTAGGCGCCCGCTCGATCCTGGTCGATTGCGGTCTGTTCCAAGGCTCGCGCAGTCTCGAGGCGCTCAACCTCGGCAGCTTCGGGTTCGATCCGCGGAGGATCGACGCGGTGATTCTGACCCATGCGCATATCGATCATTGCGGCCTTCTCCCCAAGCTTGCGGCCCAGGGCTATGAGGGTGCGATCTGGTGCACACAGGCCACGAGCGACCTTCTCGAATTCATGCTGGCCGATGCCGGCAGGATCCAGGAATATGAGGCGGAGCGCCGGAACCGACGGCGCGACCGCGCCGGCGACGCGCTGTTCGAACCTCTCTACACCGAAGAAG
This sequence comes from Sphingomonas sp. S-NIH.Pt3_0716, assembly GCF_003950715.1. Classification (NCBI taxonomy): domain Bacteria; kingdom Pseudomonadati; phylum Pseudomonadota; class Alphaproteobacteria; order Sphingomonadales; family Sphingomonadaceae; genus Sphingomonas; species Sphingomonas sp. S-NIH.Pt3_0716. The sequence goes on from NZ_QLJK01000037.1 coordinate 31,510, forward strand.
ATGCGATCAGCGCGTGGCGGCTTTCTCGTCCGGTCGCGCTCGGGAACTGGTTCGAACCCGCCCCCGGGTTCAAGGCCAGGCTCTGGAACGCGGGCCATATTCTCGGCTCAGCCTCGGTGGAGCTCTATGCCGGCGGGGCACATATCCTCTTGTCGGGCGATCTCGGGCCCGACAACAAGGCGTTCCACGCCGATCCCGCCGCGCCCAAGGGCCTCGATCACGTCGTCTGCGAATCCACATACGGCAATCGCGCGCGCGAGAAGCTCACGATCGACGAGCGCCGCGCGCAGCTCGAAGGGGTGGTCAAGGAAGCCATCGCGCGCGGCGGCAACCTCGTCATCCCGAGCTTCGCGCTCGAGCGGACACAGGAGCTGCTCCTCGACCTTGCGCGACTTTCGGACGCTAACCGCATCCCGAACGTGCCGATCTTCGTCGACCCGCCGTTGGCGAGCCGGGCAATCAAGGTCTTCTCGAGTCATATCGACGAGATGGAGGATGTCGACGGTCGCGACATCTTCCGCCATCCGAGCATCCGTTACGTCGAGGACAGCCTGGAATCGATGCGCCTCAACACCGTTTCGGGGGCGATCATCCTGGCCGCGTCGGGCATGTGCGAAGCCGGGCGCATCCGCCATCACCTCAAGCACAATCTGTTCAGGCGGGAGTCGACTGTCCTCTTCGTCGGTTTCCAGGCCGAAGGAACGCTTGGCCGCGTCATTCTGGACGGCGCGCAACGAGTACGGATCTCCGGCGAGGACGTGAATGTGCGCGCGCAAATCCGCCGCATCGACAGCTATTCCGCGCATGCGGACCGCGACGAGCTGCACGACTGGATCCGCGACAGAGGCAAGCTTGGTGGCAGCCTGTTCCTTTCGCATGGCGAGGGCCAGGCGGTAGAAGGGCTCCGCGCGCTCGTACAGGGCGACGACCCGGCCGCCAGCGTCATCGCGCCGCAGATGGGCGAGCGGTTTGCGCTTCCGCCAGGCGCGCCAGCCAAGCGGCTCGAGACCGGCCGCGTCGATCTCAACCAGCTGGCGGGCGAGGATTGGCAGAACGACTATGCCGACTTCATCACCAACCTGAAGCGCAACCTCTATTCGATCAAAAGCGCGCGGGCGCGCCGCGAAGCGCTCGACGACATGCGCCGCGTCCTCGACAGCTACAATGCGTTACGCGAGGAACGTAAGGCGCGCGCGTCCGCCGGCGCGAAGCCGTCGGGAAGACAAGAACGCTAGGGCAGGCAAAGCAGGTTGCGAGCTTCCAGCGCGTCCGCGAGCAGGGGCGCGAGATGCACCTGATTCGTGCGGTGAGGAATGCTGTCGCTGCTCGCCAGGCGCTCGATCCCGCTTGCCGTCAGTCGCGCGAGGTCCTGGTCCGATGCGAGACAATGAGTGACGATCGCCTCGACGCGGGCGGCACCCGCTGAGAGCAGCAGCTTCGCGGTCTCGACCAATGTGTGACCGCTCGAGACAAGGTCGTCGACGAGGATGACCCGGCGCCCTCGGGCGCGTTCCGCGCCGTCTAGCGCGAGCGATACGGATCGGTCGCCATGCCGCTGCTTCGTCCCGACCAGCATGTCGAGATCGAGCGGCTCGGCAATCGTCCGGGTCCACTGCAGCGATTCGCTGTCGGGGCCGACGATTAGCGGATTGTCGTCACGACCAACGAGCTCCGCCAGGAGCGGCGCGGCCGAAAGAGCAACGGCGGGTATGCCCGGCACCGCGTCGCTCAGGCTCGAAATACGGTGCAGGTGCGGATCGACGGTGAGCAGAGCGTCGAAATGGCTGGCGAGGAGCCCCCCGATAACTCTCTGGCTCACCGCCTCGCCGGCGCGGAACGCCTGGTCCTGCCGCATATAGGCGAGATATGGCGCAACCAGGACGACGCGCCGGGCGCCAAGCTCGCGGGCGGCCGAAGCGGCGAGGAGCAGTTCGACGAGCTTGGCGTCGGGATCGTCGAGCGAACGGTGAAGGATCACCACGGGGGCGGCGGCCGGCACGCGCACAAGGGCCTCGTGATCGGGGAAGCGGCGCACTTCAACGGCCGCCGCTTCAATGCCAAGCGCGTGGGCAAGTCGTTCGGCTGCCTCCAGGCTTTCGGAAAACCCGAGTACGAGCGCGTTCATCGCACAATCTCGTAGCCGGCGTCTTCCCTTGCCAGGTCATGGGCGAAGCCAAGCCCGGTCGCCGATTGGGCGTGGATCCGATAAAGAGCCTGGCCTTTGCGCACTTCGGCGCCGACCTTGCATATGAGGTCGATGCCGGCGCCCTTGTCCATGGGCGCTCCGGCAAGCCGGGCGATACGCGCGATCCGGTGGCAGTCGATCGCGATGACACGGCCGTCGCGGGGGGCACAGATTTCCTGGATGTGCGCGCCCGGCTTGAATTCCGCGGGCTGTCGGCCCTGGGCAGCGATCAGCCGCTCCATGGCCTCCAGTGCCGCCCCCGAGGCGAGCAGCTCGAGCGCACGGGCGAACCCCCGCCCCCCTTTGAGCGCCGGATCGAAATCGAGGACACGCCCCGCCAGCATCAAGGCATGATCGCGCAAATCTTCCGGCGCATCGGCGTCGTTGCGTAACACGGCCATTACGTCGCGGGCTTCGAGCACGGGTCCAATGCCCCGGCCGATGGGCTGCGAGCCGTCGGTCAGCACGATGTCGATGACGAGCCCCAGCTTGTCGGCGACGTGCTCGAACAGCTTGCGCAGCCGTACCGCTTCACTTTGCGAGCGGACCTTGGCGGTAGGACCAACGGGGATGTCGAGCACGAGATGGGTGGACCCCGCCGCCAGCTTCTTCGACAAGATCGACGCGACCATCTGTTCGAACGTGTCGATGCGCAAGGGCCGTTCGACCGAGATCAGCACATCGTCCGCGGGAGAGAGGTTCACGCGCCCGCCCCAGGCGAGCACCGCCTTCTCGCGCGAGACGATCGCGCGCAGCTCGTCTTCGCGCAGATCGACATTGGCGAGCACTTCCATCGTGTCCGCCGTGCCGGAAGGGGATGTGATCGCGCGCGAGGAGGTCTTGGGGATGATGAGGCCATGAGCGGCGACGATCGGCACGACGATCATCGACGTGCGGTTCCCGGGAATGCCGCCAATGCAATGCTTGTCGACGACGAGCGGCGCGTGCCAGTCGAGCCGGTTGCCGACGGCCGCCATCGCGCGGGTCATGGCGAGCGTTTCCTCGGTGCTCATGAAGCCGGCGCAGGCAACCAGAAAGGCCCCGATCTCCATCGGTGAATAGCGGTGGCCGGCGACATCACGAATGATGGCGGCGATCTCGCTTTCATCGAGCGTGTCGCCGTCGATCTTGCGCCGGACCGATTCGAGGCTCGCGGGAACGGGCGCCTGCTCGATCGAGACCGCAGCCCCCTCAGGCAATCCAAGGCGGCGAAAGGCCTGCTCGCCGAGGCCGATTTCACCAGCCTCGACAAGGGCAGGCTCGTCGACCAGAGCCAGGGTCGCCAATATCTCGGCGCTCTCGCCCGTGATGCGTAAGCGCTGTTCTGCCCCCACCTTGCGCGTTTGAAGCGTAGCGCCGAGTTTCCGCGCCCTGATTGGGCTGGAGTGCGCTGCTACTATGATAATCTCGGGTGATGATCCTGTGAGCAAGGGCGCGCAGCGGTTCGAGGTGTTTACGGGCGCGGGCAAGCGGCGAGAGTGGCCGCCCGAAGTGAAGGCCTCGATTGTTGCAGAGTGCTATTCGGGCCGGGACGGGGTCAGTGCCGTGGCTCGCCGGCATGGGCTCGATCCCTCTCAGGTTTACGCGTGGCGGCGGGATTTGCGCAAGCAGCTCGAGGCCAAGGGGGGGATCCTGCCTTCGGAAGAGCCGGAAGCGGTCGCGTTCGTGCCTGCCGTAATCGAGCCCAGCGCGGTGTCCGGTCCTGCTCCCACGCGGCGTCCCCGCCGTCGACGTTGCGCAGCAGCTGCAGCTGTCGAGCTGGAGATCGACGGTGTGGCAGTGAAGATCGGCCGCAGTGCCGACGTCGGTGTGATTGCCGCGGTGATCGAAGCGCTCAAGGCGACGCGATGATAGGACCTGGGGCTGGCGCGCGCGTGATGGTCGCGACGCGCCCGGTGGATTTCCGCAAGGGACCTGACGCCCTGGCCGCGCTGGTCGGAGCCGAGTACGGCGGCGATCCCTATTCGGGCGTGATCTACGTGTTCCGGGCGAAGCGTTCGGACCGGATCAAGCTGGTCTGGTGGGACGGCACGGGCCTGTGTCTGATGGCCAAGAAGCTCGAGACCGGTGGCTTCAAGTGGCCGGGCATCCAGGACGGCGTGATGCGCCTGACCTCGGCGCAACTCGGTGCCCTTCTGGAGGGTCTGGACTGGCGCAGAGTGCACGGTGGACGCCGTCCCATTGTCCCGCAGATTGCCGGTTGACGGGGCCTTCGCCTACTGATTCACTGCCTGCCATGCTCATGGAAGCGGACCTCCCCGACGACGTTGAAGCGCTGCGTGCGCTCGTCCTCGAACAGGCCCGCGAGCTCGACACGCTCAAGGTTTTCCAGGCTGATGTGGAACGCCTGAAGGCGATCATCGAGGCTCTGCAGCGCCACCGTTTTGGACGCCGGTCAGAGCAGTTCGATCCTGATCAGTTCGAGCTTGCGCTGGAAGAAGTCGAGACGGCGTTGGCTGAAGCCGAGCATGCCAGGGACAAGGCAAGCCGGACTCCCGCCGAGCGCCCCCGCAAGAGCAACCGCGGTTCGCTCCCTGCCCATCTCGAACGGATCGAGCAGGTCGTCGATGTCGAGGACAAGGCCTGTCCGTGCTGCGGCGGCGCGCTCCACCAGATCGGCGAGGATGTAGCCGAACGCCTCGACGTCGTGCCCACGACCTTCCGTGTCCTCGTCACCCGCCGCCCGCGCTACGGTTGCCGCTCGTGCGAGAGCGCCATTGTGCAGGCCCCGGCACCGGCGCGGATCGTCGAGGGCGGCATTCCCACCGAAGCGCTGATCGCCCAGGTGCTGGTCGCCAAGTACGCCGATCATCTACCGCTGTACCGCCAGGCGCAGATCTACGCCCGGCAAGGCATCCAGCTTGATCGATCCACCCTGGCAGACTGGGTCGGACGGGCAGCTTGGTATCTGCGCCCCTTGCGCGATCACATCCTTGAGCGATTGCGACGATCAGAACGACTATTTGCGGACGAAACTACGGCGCCGGTGCTCGATCCGGGGCGTGGGCGAACCAAGACCGGCCAGCTATGGGCCTATGCCCGCGATGACCGACCTTGGGGCGGCGATGATCCGCCGATGGTCGCCTATGTCTATGCAGCCGATCGCAAGGGCGAACGGGCAGAAGCGCATCTCGGTGATTTTGCAGGTATCCTGCAGGTCGATGGCTATGGCGGCTATGCCGCGCTCGCCAGGCGCCGCCAGCAGATCAGCCTCGCTTTTTGCTGGGCACACGTCCGGCGCAAGTTCTACGAGCTGGCCGACAACTCGCCGGTGGCAACGGAAGTGCTGCGTCGCGTCGCCTTGCTCTATGCCATCGAAGATGAGGCGCGAGGATTATCGGCGGAGCAACGCCGGGCTGTTCGCCATGACCGCAGCCGCATCATCGTCGATGATCTTCGCCAGTATCTCGAGGCCCGCATCCGCCAGGTCAGCGCCAAGAGCAAGCTCGGCGAAGCGATCCGCTACGCGCTCACCCGCTGGGATGGGCTGTCACGCTTCCTCGAGGATGGCCGCATCGACCTCGACAGCAACACCGTCGAACGCTCTATCCGGCCCCTCGCGCTGAACCGCAAGAATGCCCTGTTCGCCGGTTCCGACGAAGGCGGCGACAACTGGGCGGTGATCGCCACGCTCATCGAAAACTGCAAGCTCTCCGGCATCAACCCGCACATCTGGCTGACCGATACGCTGAACAGCCTGGCCAACGGTCATCCTGCGAACGGCGTCGCCGAACTCATGCCTTGGACCACCGTGGGCTGAGAACACCGCTTACCGTGATGCGGATCTTGCGCAGCGCCTGAAATTGTTCGGCCGAGTAGCCATTACCCTGCCGCGGCAGAAAAGCGGTATTCTCAGGATGGGTGTCTATCGCCAGGCGTCGGATCTTCAGCATGGCCGGCCTCAAACCCTTTCGGGCCGCATGCGATCAAAGTCCTGCGGCGTGATCTGCCGCTTCGCGGGTACCGTCTGCAAGGGGCAGCGACCTTGCGCGTCAGGTGTGGCAGCGCCCCGATCGCGGCGATAGATGTCGGGAAAGTAGCGCACGCCGCCAAGGCTATCGGGTTCGGCGGTGAAATAGGTGATATAGACCGGCAGAGCAGCGGGCAGCATCGCGCTCTGCGTGCGGCCGGAGCCCACGACTGTGTCGACCCTGGCACGGTCCCATCCAGGGCCGAGCAGGGTTGCAGCGAGTCCGAGGGCATCGCCCACGCGCACGCAGCCATGGCTATAGGCCCTGACCTCCTTTTCGAACAGCGCCTGGGCAGGGGTGTCATGAAGATAGACGTTGAACCTGTTGGGCATGACGAGCTTCATGCGCCCCAAGGCGTTCTGGGGTCCGGGACGCTGGCGGTAGCGCCCGTTCTCGCGCACATAACCGCGTCGCGCCGCCTCGGCGGGATTGTGAGCGACAAGACGGGCGATCCCCTCGGCGGCGATGCTCGGGGGGATTTCCCACCAGGGATTGAAGATGACGCCGGTGACCCTGGCTTGGAACACAGGTGTCGGCGACCCCGTCTTGCCGACAACGACCCGCCACCGGCCGGCCAGCTTGCCGTCCTCCCACAGGCTTGCCTCGAAAGCGGCGGTGTTCACCAGCAGGTAGCGCGCCCCGAGTTGCCGCGGCATCCACCGCCATCGGTCGAGATTTGCGGCAAGGATGGCCCGGCGGTTGGCGTCCCTCTCTTGCGCATAGGCCTGCGACAGCGCGTGGTAAAAGGGATGGGAAGGCCGTGTCGTACGGAAGAGATCGTCGAGCCGATCCTGGGCGAGCGCTGTGGACACGCTGGCGCGAGGATCGGGCCAGGCGGACGGCTCGGCTATGTGCCAGTTCGAGCGCAGCGCGGCATTGCAGCAGCCATTGCGGTGCGCTTGCAGAAGCCGGACGGCGGAGGCAGTCGCGAGTTCATCGCGGCGGGCGTCGTCGCCACGGTTGACCGCGGCTTGCAGCGCCGGAAGGCCGACCGCCGCGGCTCCGAGGCCTTCGGCGTCCGCCGCTTTCATCCAATGGATCAGGCGCTCCGTCTGCGCCTCCGTCCATTGCGGCTCGGAAGCTGCGAAAGTGAAGCTGGGGGCAAATATCAGGAGGAGGAGGAGGAGTATGGAGAAAGTGCGCTTCATGCGTCCGCCATGTGCGAAACCGGGCGAAGGAGACCATGCGGAATGTTACGAGGGTGAGCAATGGTTGAGTAACACGGGGCTCGCCGGGAAGTCGCGAAACCAGGGCCCACCGCCGTGCGCCGATATTTTAGCGAGGCGTGCAGAGCCGACGCGCGAGCTAGCGGCTTTGTGCCTGCGCCCAGCGCGCCGCGTTAGCGTCGGCGCAGATGCGGTCCGCCGTTTGCCGGACCTTTTCGAGTTCCATCGCGCCGCGATCGGCGGACATGCCGTCCACGATATTGTCGAGGGCAAGTCTGTAGGCGCGCTCGGCGCCGAGAACGTCCGAAAGATATCGGTCGAACAGCGTATGCATGGCGCTTTCTACTCCCTTCTCGGCCAGCCAGGCGCTGCTTGTCGAGGAAGTCGAGATCTGTACGAGCCGTGTGCCGTTCAGCGGACGCTCGTGGGGCTCGTCCCCGACATAGCGCGCGGCGTTGCCGAGCACCCGCTCGAGATAACCCTTGAGCATGGCGGGCATGGAGCCGAACCACATCGGATAGACCAGCACGAGGACGTCGGTTCGAGCGAGCCGGTCGCACTCGGCAAGAATCTCGGGGGGCGGGGCATAATCAGGCTTGCCCGGCCGTTCGTTCGCCTTGAGGATCGGGTCGAAGCCTTCCGCATAGAGGTCGAGCACCGTGCCGGTCTGATGATGCTTCTGCGCACGTTCCAGCCAGCACCGCGCCACGCTGGCGCAAAAGCTGTCCTGATCCGGATGGGCCAGAACGATTGTGTGGTCGACGGCGGGTGGGGCCATTGTCACGCTCCTCGCTGAATTTCACATCCTGTTGCCACGGCATTGCGCGCGGTTGTCCTTGCCATCGCGTGGATCAATTCCTCGACGACACGCGTAGGACGATCGGGCCGCAAGCGTTCGAACTGAAGATCGATCCTTCCTCCGCAATCGGCTAGCGCAAAAACGATTACTCGCTACCCGCTCAAACCTGCCAGGGGCTGTTGAGTTTCCAAGACGATCGCCAAAGAAGACCGGATCGCAGCCGGTTCGTCAGGCCGATAGTGAGGCGAGTTCACCGGTCAACTTCGCAGGACCGGCCCGCTCTGTCGTTGCCTGCGGCAAAATGTCCGCAAGGCTGTATCTCTCCAGCGTGCGGCGGAAGGCCCGTCCCGCCTCGTCGAGCACGGCAGGAAGACCGCAGCGCCGGCGGAGCCGGCAATCCGAACATTCGACAAGCGCGCATTGCGGCTCGGTCGTGCGGAGAACTTCGCCAAGATTGATGAGGGCGGGCTCGCGCGCGAGGCGGACCCCGCCGCCGCGGCCGCGCGTCGCTTCCACGATCCCTGCTCGCGCGAGCCGATTGACGACCTTCATCAGATGTGTGCGCGAGATCGCCTGAGCCTGCGCCACCTGCGCGATCTGCGTGCGCTCGTCTCCCCGGCCGGCGAGATCGATCAGCAGGCGAAAGGCATAGTCGGTGTGGCGGGTCAGTTGCATGCGAAATGGCCGTTGAGGACCGCATCGTTATGCCATCTTATCCGCGTCGCTGTTTTGATTCTGATCAAATTCAACTTTGCGAGTCGGGTCTAAGCGGAATTGTACATTCCACTTATCGAGAGGTATCCGATGTATTGCGTTCAATGCGAACAGTCGAACAAGGGTGGCTGCGCGGTCAAGGTCGGGTCCTGCGGCAAGACCGCCACTGTCGCCGATCTCCAGGACGTGCTGCTGCGCGTGATGCAGGGCGTGTCCGCGGTCGCCGCCCGCGCGGCGGACAAGGGCGTCCGCGACGCCGAAGTCGATGCCTTCACGCCCCATGCCTGGTTCACCACGCTCACCAACGTCAATTTCGACGAAGCGCGTTTCCTGAAGCTGATCGCGACGGCGCTGCGCATGCGGGAAAAAATCCATGCGGCGGCGATGGCTGCCGGCGCTGACCTCTCAGACCTGCCTGAGCCCGCGACGTGGGAGCCTGGCGCGACACTGGCCGAGCTTTCGGCGGCGGCACCGATGGCCAGCATCCAGCGTTTCGTCGACCGCGACGGGCCCTCGATCGTCGGCCTGCGCGATCTGATCCTCTACGGGCTCAAGGGCACGGCGGCATACAGCGAACATGCGCGCGTTCTCGGCACTGAAGAAGCCGAGGTGGTTGCCGAATTCCATCGTATCTCCGCCTTTCTCGCCACCGATCCAACGGACGTCGACGCGCTGCTGCGCGAGGCCCTGGCGATCGGCGCGCTCAACCTGAAGGTCATGGAGCTTCTCGACGCGGCCAACACCGGCCGCTTCGGGCATCCGGAGATCTCGAGCGTGCGCATGACCCCGAAAGCGGGCAAGGCGCTTCTGGTGTCGGGGCACGACCTCGGCGACCTCGAGATGATCCTGCAGCAGACCGAGGGCAAGGGCGTCAACGTCTATACGCACGGCGAGATGTTGCCGGCGAACGCCTATCCCGGGCTCAAGCGCTATCCGCACCTGGCGGGGAACTACGGCGGGGCATGGCAGGATCAGCAGAAGGACTTCGCGGCGTTCCCTGGCGCCATCGTCATGACGTCGAACTGCCTCATCAATCCGGAGATTCGCGGCTATGCCGATCGGCTGTTCACCGCGGGGCCGGTGGGCTGGGCCGGCGTGCGCCACATTGTCGATCATGACTTCTCGCCGGCGGTTGCACGGGCGCTGGAACTGCCGGGCTTTGCCGAAGATGCGCCGGAAGAAGTGATCACCGCGGGTTTCGCGCGCAACACCGTCATGGGCGTAGCCGACACGCTGCTCGGAATGATCGGGCGGGGTGAGGTGAAGAATCTCTTCCTGATCGGCGGATGCGATGGGGCGCGTCCGGGCCGCAACTATTTCCACGACCTCGCCATGGCGACGCCGCAGGACAGCCTTATCCTGACGCTCGGCTGCGGGAAGTTCCGCTTCAACCGCGAAGAGCTGGGCAACATCGCCGGCGTGCCGCGTGTGCTCGACATGGGTCAGTGCAACGATGCCTATTCGGCGATCCAGGTGGCCGTAGCGGTCGCCAATGCGCTTGGCTGCGGGGTCAACGACCTGCCGCTCCACTACGCCATCAGCTGGTTCGAGCAGAAGGCGACCGCCGTCCTGCTGACGATGCTGCACCTCGGGATCAGAAAGATCCATCTCGGCCCGACCTTGCCGCAGTTCCTGACGCCGGAGGTTCTCGAAGTGCTGGTGGAGAAGTTCGACATCCGGCCGACCGGCGAAGTGGCGAGCGACCTCGACCGCATGCTGAAGGCAGCCTGAGCAATGCTGTCGCCCCCGCATCGCGGACCATGCGGGGGCGACATCCTGGCGGAGATATTCAAGTCTCGTCGGCGTTCATCGCATCGATGAAGCCTTCAAACAGGCTGATGACCTTCTGTGAGGACAGTATGTCCTCGAAGTCGCTGGGATGGACGAACTGGTCCCGGAACCACGGGTAGAGCTCACCGGAAAAGCATTGCTGCAGCCAGGCGAGCGCCAGCCTCACTTCCGGGACGGCTTCGCGCGCCGGGTTGATGACGCATAGGATCTCGCGGCGCAGCTGCAGGTTTATGTCGAGCGGCTTCACCCTGCGGCTGACGGCGCGAGCGTAGGTCGGCAATATGCCGATGCCGCCGCCGCCGGCGATAGCGCGGAAATGGGCGGAGCTGCTGTTGGTCCTTATGCCGATAGGCCCGTCTATGTCGGTGGTGCCGAGAAAATAGGGTAGCAGGTGCGAGGCGACCTGGTCGGCCTCCTGCCAGACAAGTCTGTGACGCGGCCAGTCATCGACGGAACGGGGCATGCCGGCGTCGCTGAGATAGCGCTCCGATGCGAAAGGCATGAGGTGCAGGCAGCCGAGCCGGCGGCAGATCGTCGTATTTCCCTCGCTGGGGTGCTCGAGCTGAATGGCGATATCGCACTCCCCGCCGGCCACGTCGCTGCGCTGCATGTCGCAGTGGAGAACGACATCGATTTCGGGGTTTGCATTCTGGAAGTCGACCAGCCTCGGCATCAACCAGTATGTGCCAAGACCTTCGGTTACCGCGATGCGCACGCAGTCCCGGGTGCCGGAGGCCGTTTGTTCCTGCTCCAGAAACTGACGGGAGCGGCGCATCTCGCGAGCTACGTTCAGGAGCCGATCGCCCGATGAGGTGAGCTGCAATCCGGCGGGATCGCGGTGCGCGATGATATCGCCGAGCTTGTCCTCGATGCGCGCGAGCCTGCGCCGGATCGTGCCGACGGCGTGGCCGGTCTTCGCCGCTCCGGCGCGCAGGCTGCCGGCTTCCGCGACTTCGAGGAACAGCTCCAGGTCCTGCCAGTCGATGCGGCGCAGCCTGTCCTGAAAGCTTGTCGCGCTGCGCCGCGCGGCTGAGCGAACCGGCGGTGCGGCGGGATTGGCGGGAAGGGCTCTTGTCCGGGATGCAGCGTCGATCGGCTTCTTGCGTGACGTCATCAATCGCCTACCCCGCCTCCGCTCCAATTATCGATTGTCCTATCTCATTCCATTTGTCGCTGGCGGCAACAACTTAATCGCTTCGAAACGGATGTTTGTGCGCTCAGGCTTCCAGCCATCGCTCGCGGGGTGTGTTCATAATGCTCCCGCCCGGGCGCGCGATGAGATCGCCACGAGACGAAGCGCCTCCAATATTTGGGAAACCCTTCAGACGCGGAAGGGAACACCATGTATCACGAGACGATCGGAGCAGAAGCTGTCGAGGGCTATGGTCCCATGGCCTTTACGGTGCGCATGATGAAGGCCGTTGCCGGGACAGGCGAGCTCCCGACCAGCCGGGCCGCAGGGATCGGGGAGGCGTTGCGCGCCTTGGCGATAGCCCGCGAACATGTCCATGGCCTGGTCCCCGACGAGATCGTCGCGCGCGCGCTGGCCCACAACCGCGAGATCATCCAGTTCGTCGAGGCTCCGGGTGCGCGACCCGACTGCCAGGCGTTCCTGGCTTTCCTGCCGCTCACAGCTAAGGGCGCCAAAGCGCTTGTGGAAGGGCGGTTCAATGCCAGCGATCCCGACCTGTCGCTGGTCTGCCGGCCGGGCGAGCAGCCGAGCGCCATCTACATCTGGCTCATCTTCGCGCCGCACGCGCTTGTTCCCGCGCTCCGCGCGCTCGCTCCCCTGCTGGGCCGGCTCGCCCCCCAGGGCTGCCCGCTCTTCGCGCGGGCAGCGACAGGTCACACTGCCCGGCTGTTTCCGCGGATGGGTTTCGCCCCGGCGCGCAGCCACTACGAGGCGGCCGGTGCCGACCTGCTCGTGCTGCCGCCGCGCTCGGGCTGCCCCGCCTTCGAGGTGACACCGGCCGACAGGGCGTCGGGACAGATTGCGGTGCGGGTCGCGCGAACGATGGAGGACATGATGAAGTGCTTCTCGGTGCGGGCGGCAACCTACATGTCGGAGCAGGAGTGCCCGTCCGATGAGGAATTCGACGGCAATGACTTTTGCGCCACGCATTTCATCGGAGAGATCGACGGCGAGCCTGCTGGTTGTCTCCGGGTGCGCTACTTTGCCGACTTCGTCAAATTGGAGCGCCTTGCCGTACGGAAGGAATTTCGCACGTCGCGGCTGTCGTTCAGGCTGGTGCGCGAAGCGCTGACCTATTGCCGGCGCAAGGGGTATGGCCGCGCCTATGGTCACTCGCGCAGTGACCTGACGCGTTTCTGGGGGCTCTTCGGGTTCAAGGCTGTCCCGGGCCGACCCAGCTTCGTCTTCTCCGATGTGGAATATGTCGAATTGGAGGCGGCGCTTGCGCCGGAGGATGCGCGGTTGGACATCGGCGAGGATCCTTATGTGCTGATCCGCCCGGAAGGCGAGTGGGACCGGCCTGGACCGCTCGACCGCTCGAGGTGCCGCGCGCCATTGCGTCAACCCGGCCCTCGGCCGAACCGGCGCCGCGAGGAGAGCGATCATCCCCAATTGCAGTCCGGAGGAGCGGCCGCATGAGCGAGGAGGCCTCCAAACATCATGGGAGAGACAGGTTCTTTGGTAACGAAGGCGGCGACAGTCGGGCCGATCCGGCAGCAGAGCCACAGCCGGAGGCCTTCACGGCGCTAAGCCAGACGCCGGGGACGCCTCCGCCCGGCGCCGAACTGGCGGCCTGGCTGTTCATGGCGCGCCGCTTGCGCGAGGAGGTGCTGGGCGCGCACCTCTTCTCCGATCCCGCTTGGGACATCCTGCTCGACGTCTATGCGGCCGATGCGCGGGGAGAGAAGATCCAGATCAGCAGCCTGTCGCCGATGAGCAATGTCCCGTCCAGCACCGCGCGGCGCTGGGCGCACAAGCTGATCGAGCTGGGCTTGCTTGAGCGCGAGCGTGACGAACGGGACCACAGGCTGACCTATATCCGGCTGAGCGGAGAAGGGCGCTGGCGCATCATGACCTTCATCGGCCGGCTGACGGCGAAAGGGCCGCCGCCGCCGATCGTGCGCTAGCTCTCCTGCGCGCCGTCTGTCTGCTGCATTCGCCGGGGACGGTCGCGAGGGCCGACGGACGACCTGGCGCGAAGCGAATGCCGGGGCGAAAGCCAGGGAAGGGGCGCAGCGATCGAGCCCGATCGCAGCTCACGCTTCGCGCGCTGAACGGCGCGTTCGATATAGGCGGCGCTATCACTGTCGCCGCGATCCATCTTGTCGAGCAGGCGTAGCGCTTCCTCGAGCCGCCGGACGACGGCGATCATGTGTCTGTGCGTGTCTGACCCTGCCTTCATCCCGTGCCTGTCACCGTCTTCCGCCGATCGTCGGGAGGTCCCGATGCCCCCGCGTGGGACGCGGGAGCCGGGGCTGGTAACATGCGAAACGACATGCGCCTGCGCTTTTAGCCGCAAGCGACCTGGACATATGCACAGGCACCCCGGCGGATCTCTCCACCGGAGGGGCATCGCGTTTCGCGGGATTACCAGTCCCGGCGCTGCACTTTGCAGCGCGGGGCGTGCAGTAGCACAGGCATGGGTGCCGGCCAAGCGAGGGGCGATAGCTCGTCGAAGCTCGCTGCCGTGGCGGGTGGCTTTTTCCTCAAACTGCCGCCGCAAAAATCGTCGGCATTGTTGCCCGCATCGTCGAGAAAGGGCAGACTGGCGTGATGGAGATTGGCTAGGCGAGCTCATCCGGATCGCGGCAGAGGAGGTTTCGACCATGCATGGCTGCGCGTTCGTGAAGAAACTGTCGTTCGGACTCGCGACAGCGCTGGCCTGCGCGGCGCCGGCTTGGGCAGTCCCGTTGAACGGGCTCAAGGGACAAGGCCTCAACGCGATCTACGGAAGTTATGCGCCGCGCGGCGACTGCACCGCCGAGCCGCGGCTTTCCATCGACGATAGCGGATTCACGTTCCGCGCTAACGGCCGCGTCGTGAAGTCGGTACGGGTCGAGCAAGCGCTGAGCTACCTGGGACCCGATTACCGCGGCATCAGCCTCGTCTTCTTTCCCTTCCCGGTGAGCGACGATGATTTCGGCCCGGTCGTGATGACGGTCAATGATGGCGAAAGACGAGGGGTCATTCGTCTGGAGGCGGACTTTGCGCCCGGCCGGCGTGTCGATCCGTTCCAGGTAGCACTGACCCGGTCCTCACCCTACTCCCGGTGCGCGGCCGCCAAGCGCTAGCCTATCAGCAGCCAGTCGACCACCAGCGGGCGCGGCAGCCACCCGAATTTCCGTTATCGCCAACGACCTGCATTGCTTGATCTTTCCGACATGTGGCCTCGCCGACTATCGGGCTGCTCGAAGCAACGAGCGAAACCGGCTGTCGGCGAACCTCAGCCGATCGCGCATGTCCGCCTTGGTTCATCCCGGCACACGCGCTATGAGACGCATGGGCCGGGGCCAGGTGAATCGCGCGAACCGTACGGATCTTGCAGCTTACGCCAGCGACTCGGTCGCGTAATGGGGTGAGCTTCGGGGTGGAATGGCTGGCGAGATACAAAAGCACCTCTGGGCGGATCTGGCGAATGCGCCAGATGGGCCAGGCGTTTATGCGTGGTACTATAGCCCAGAGATCACAGACTTCGACCTCGACCGCACCATCGAGGCTGCTCGATCCGCATCCGATAGGGTTGAGGCTGGATGTATCTGTCGACCGTGCTCGACGACTTCTCGCGCTACATCATCGCCTGGAAGCTGTGCACCAACATGCGAGCCGAGGACGTCACCGACACGCTGGACCTCGCCCTGGCGGCTTCTGGTTGCGACAGCGCCACGGTGCTGCACAAACCCCGGCTACTCAGCGATAATGAGGGCATGGCGTGGATGGTACGCTAAACGATGGAGTGGATGGCTCCCGCTCACCGGCTGAGGCAGACTGCCTCGGCTGAAGAGCGAGGAGACGGACGATGAGTGAGATTGTCACGATTGGGCTGGATATCGCGAAGTCGGTGT
>NZ_QLJK01000038.1:0-44750 GCF_003950715.1 Sphingomonas sp. S-NIH.Pt3_0716
GTTCCACGCTGTAGATCCCCACACCTCCCTGACTCGGCAGAAAGGCTTCAAGGTGGACGACTTTTACGCCGCCCGCAGCAGGACTATCCCGCCGCTACCGTGGTCGAATATTGCTCCGCCGTTCTCAGTCGCCGGCGGTGGCCCCCGGAGCGAAGCTTCGAACAAGCAAGCCCGAATAATTCGCCGCAAACAACTCGCGCGCGAACAGCTGCGTGGGTGCTTGGGCGGACGATGACATCTGCTCGCGCCAGCCTCGATCGGCGAGCGTGGCGGCGTCCATGCCATAAGCGGCAAGCGCGGCTTCATCCCGGCTGTCGAAGATGCGCTCTATCTCCGCCCTATAGCAGACGAGCGTGGTTGGCTGAAAGCTGCCGACCTGGTTGGCCTCTCGCAGGGCGGTTAGCACCGAAAGCGAGAGATAAAGCGCCGGCATGCCTTTGGGGTTGAAGCGTCCGCCGTAGAGCCGGGCGCCCTCGCCGGATAGCGGCTCGCGCGCATGGATCGGGTTGAGTGCGCGATACAGCTGCCCGGTATAGTCGATCGCCACCGCTCAGGCGTGAATGCCGGCATCGACAGCATCGATATAGTCGAGCACGTCGCTGGCGCGGCCTGTGCGCACGAGCTGCATCGCGGTCTGACCTGAAAACCCTGGCAAGGGTTCCGAGCGATACCATGCATAGGCCATCAGCGCCGAGCCGAAGCGCGGTTCAACCTTGTTGACGACCTCGATCATTTCCCGCAGCCGACGCTGCGTCTTGTCCGATTTGACCCGATCCTTTCGCTGTACGGCGTCTTTGCCGAGTCCGGCCGAGCGGGCCACTTCCTCGCTCGTGGTCCGCAGGATGTGCGCGATCTTGCTGGGAGCAAAGAGTCCGCCATCGGCATATTGAGCTATGCTCATGCGTCCTGCCTAGTCTTGAGTGCCGTTTACTACGACGCTATATAGCGTCAAATTCGGCGGCATCAAGTTTGCCGCGCGCTGGGGATACCATCCGGATTGCCTGCGTAGCAGCAGTCGGTCCACCTATTCGCTGTCGTCGCTCTCTCGACTGTCAATCGGCGTGCAAACGGGACCCCTTATCGGCGCGCAAAAGGGACCCCCTGTCAGGATTGCGCACGGTTGATGTGACGCGCTTCCTTGCGCTGCGCGCGGCGTAGGGAGGGCGTAGCCCGACCGGAGGCGCGCGCAGCGCAAGGCATCTTCTAATTGTGGGCTGTGGGGGCGGATCAGCTGCGGTTTTTGAAGCGCCAGCTGTCATTGCCGGTCTCGACAATGTCGCAATGATGAGTGACGCGATCGAGGAGCGCGGTTGTCATCTTCGGATCGCCGAACACGGTGGGCCACTCGCCAAAGGCGAGGTTGGTGGTGATGATGACACTGGTCTTCTCATAGAGTTTGCTGATCAGGTGGAACAGCAACTGGCCGCCCGATCGAGCGAACGGCAGATACCCCAGTTCATCGAGCACGATGAGATCGAGGCGGGAGAGCTGGGCGGCGAGAGCGCCACTCTTGCCGATCCTGGCCTCCTCTTCGAGGCGGGTCACCAGATCGACCGTGTTGAAGTAGCGACCTCGGGCACCGGAACGGACGACATTGGCGGTGATGGCGATGGCCAGATGGGTCTTTCCTGTACCAGTGCCGCCGACCAGGACGATATTGCGCCGTGCGGGCAGGAACGCGCCACTGTGCAATGAACGCACCAGCCCCTCGTTGATCGGGGTACCCTCGAACCGGAAGGCGTCGATGTCCTTCACGACTGGCAGCCTGGCAGCGGCCATCCGGTATCGGATCGACGCGGCATGACGATGCGTCGCCTCCGCTCGCAGGAGGTCGGTCAGTATCTCCATGGTGGTGCGCTGGCGCTGAAGGCCGGTGGTGACAGCATCGTCGAACGCGCCCGCCATGCCCTTGAGGCCAAGGCCGCGCATGGCCTCGATCATATCATGCCGCTGCATCGAAGGTCCTCAGCTGGTCGTAACGGGCACAGTCGGCGATCGGGGGATGGCGCAAGGCGCTATCCTCGGAGGTGATGATCGTCAGCGGACGCGGAGGTTCCCGGCGTCGTGCCAGGATGTTGAGGATCAGGTCATCGCTTGTCGTGCCCGTCGCCAGTGCCTCACGCACAGCGGCTTCGACAGGCTCCAGGCCATCGGTCAGTACGGCCGACAGCACACGGACGAACCGGCGATCGGCATCGTCGCCATTACCCAGCTTGCGGCGCAGGCGGGCAAGCGCCGGTGGCAAATCCCAGTCCTGGAAAGGGGCACCGTTCCGCAAGGCGCCAGGCTTGCGGGCCAGCACCGGCAGATAATGCCAGGGGTCATAGATCGTGCGGTTGCGCCCAAAGTAGCGAGGATGTTCAGCGACAACCTCTTCGCCGCAGCGAACGACGATGCGGTCGGCATAGGCGCGGACCTGCACCGTGCGTCGTGCCACCGTCGAGAGCACCGAGTAGCGGTTGCGGTCGAAGCTGATCAGGCAGGTGCCGGTCACGGCATGCTCACTCTCATTGAAGCCGTCGAACGGCCCCAGCATCGGCTGCAGCGCAGATCGTTCTATCTCCAGCACCTGCGCTACGGTCAGCTCGCCCTGTTCAGGATGGGGCTGCCGTTCCGCCCAGCGCCGACACTCGGCCTCCAGCCAGCCATTGAGCTCTTCGAGACTGGCGAACCGCAGCCGGGGCTGGAAGAAGCGACCCCGGATCGTCTGCACCTGGTTCTCGACCTGACCCTTCTCCCATCCCGCCGCAGGCGAACAGGCCGTGGGCTCGACCATATAATGGTCGGTCATGATCAGGAACCGCCGGTTGAAGACCCGTTCCTTGCCGGTGAACACGCTCGTCACAGCCGTCTTCATATTATCGTAGATGCCGCGCCCTGGCACGCCGCCGAAGAAGGCAAAGCCGCGCGCATGCGCGTCGAACAACATCTCCTGGCTCTCACGAGGATAAGCCCGGACATAGACCGCGCGTGATGCACACAGTCGCATATGCGCGACCTTCACCCGCATCGGTGCCCCGGCGATCTCAACATCTTCATGGCTCCAGTCGAACTGGTAGGCCTCGCCTGGCCTGAATATCAGCGGGATGAAGGCCGTGACACCATCGCCGGCATCTTTGCGCCGTTCCAACTTCCATCGCGCCGTGTAGCGCCGCACGGCATCGTAGGATCCCTCAAAGCCTTCGCGCACCAACAGATCATGGATCCGCGTCATCCGCAGCCGCTCACGCCTGCCGCGCAGCTCGTTCTCTTCCAGCAGCGTGTTCAGGCGCTCCTGGAACGGACCGATCCTGGGCAGCGGCTGAACCTTGCGCTGATAATCAAAGGCGCCCTCCGGCGCTCGGACCGCTTTACGGATGACCTTCCGCGACACATGCAGATCCCGTGCGATCGCCTTGATCGCTTTGCCTCCGGCATACTCGCGCCGGATCCGAACAACTGTCTCCAAAACCAACATCCCGATCTCGCCGCCTGAAAATCCAGCCAGCTGATTAAACCATCGAAATGAGGGGTCCCTTTTAGACGCCGATCACCCCGCTAACGGGGTCCTTTTTGCACGCCGATCCACACTCTCGACCTAACGACGCGAATACCGCAGCCTGGACCGACTCGTCCTGAGCTGCCACGGCCGCAGCGAGCGACAGCAGGCGCTGACGGGTCTGGTAGAGCTGGTCGACCAGCGACAGCACGACCGGCAGCGTTTCAGGGTCGATCTCGAGCTCATAGCGCAGCATGCAGATCAGGCGAATGCGCGCACATTCCATGGCCGAGAAGATCGGCTCACCTTCCCACTCCTGCGCGAAGATCAGCTTCTCGCTGAGCCATGTATCAAGGTCGCTTCGCCGCAGCGCAGTGATTGCTTTGACAATTTCATCAGCGCGCATCATTTCAGCATCTCCTTGCGGGGCTCATCTGGCGAATTTGGCCGCCAAGCCTTCAAGAAGGACGCGAGCTCTGGCTCGTCGCCGGTCGGCAGTACCACTTTGAGCGCTATTAGCTGGTGCCCACGCTGGCCCGACTTGCGATCTCGAACACCCTTTTCGCGCAGGCGCAACGTCTTTCCGGTGTTCGATCCTGCCGGGATAGTCATTGCCACGGGGCCATTGATCGTCGGGACCTCGACTCTTGCGCCGAGCACCGCTTCCTTGAGCGTGATCGGCAGCTCGACATGGATGTTGTCGTCCTTTCGCCGAAAGAACGCATGCGGCTCGACCCGCAGTTCGACATAGGCATCCCCCGGCGGGCCGCCGCCAAAGCCCGGCAATCCCTGAGCTTCGAGGCGCAGCATCTGCCCATCTTCGGTGCCTTCGGGGATGGACACCTGCAGCGTCTTTCCATCGGCGAGCGTGACCGTGCGCCGGGCGCCGTTCACCGCGTCGAGAAAGGAAACACGCAGCACGTAGTTGACATCCTGCCCACGCGCCCGGTGTGCGCGCTGCGCCCGCCCCGAGAAGGCGCGCGCCAGGAATTCTTCCAGCTCCTCATTGGTGGTAAAGCCATCCTGTTCGGCGTGGGTGCCGTAGACCGGGCGATCGGCGAAATCGCGATAATAGTGCCCTTGCGGTGTTTCGGCGCCGCTGGCGTCGATCTCGCCCGCATCGAACCGCCGTCGACTTTCCTTGTCTTTCAGCAGATCGTAGGCCGCTGAGACCGCTTTGAATTTTTCCTCGGCGGACTTGTCGCCCGGATGCAAATCGGGATGAAGCTTGCGCGCCAATTTCTTGAACGCGTCCTTGACGTCCTTCTCGCTGGCGGAGCGGGCAATTCCGAGAGTCTCATAAGGATCGTTCATCACATCTCTCCGGCTGCCTCGAGACGAGATCGCGGGGAAGGCTGCTGGCGCTTCGCCAGTCCTCTTCTTGCCTTGTCGGTTTGCCCTTGTGAACCAGCGCCTCCAGAAGGACTGGAGTAGTCGTCGAATTGCCCTTGAGGTGTTGTTCTGTGCGGCTGCGGCGTTAGCGTCCGCGCTCGTGGTGTAATTTCCGGTGTAGATTGAGGTGATCGCATGGGGTTGGGCATGCCCAACCCCATGCGATTTCGAACTCGGTGGCCACCGGGCTCATCGGTAAGGTGGAGTTACCACACGTCACACGCCCACCGAGGAGTTGATCCCGATGACCGACGACAGACTACCGCTTGCCGAACTGATGGCGAAGACCGGAGATGGAGATTTCCTGCGTACGATCGCCGAGAGCGTATTGCAGATCATTATGGAGGCCGATGTCGACGGCCTGGTCGGCGCTGGCCGCCATGAACGATCGGGCGAACGCACGACCTGGCGCAATGGCTACCGCGACCGCAGTCTCGATACCCGGCTCGGCACGCTCAACCTCAAGATCCCCAAGCTGCGGACCGGCGCCTACTTCCCCGGCTTCCTGGAGCCGCGCAAGACTGTTGAGAAGGCGCTGGTCGCAGTAATCCAGGAGGCGTGGATTGCCGGGGTCAGCACCCGGCGCGTCGATGAGCTGGTGCAGGCGATGGGCATGACCGGGATATCCAAGTCCTCCGTGTCAAAGCTGTGCAAAGACATCGACGAGCGCGTCCATGCCTTCCTCAAGCGCCCGCTCGCCGGTGACTGGCCCTACCTCTGGCTAGATGCCACCTACCTCAAGGTGCGCGAGGGGGGACGGATCGTCAGTGTCGCCGCGATAATCGCCGTCGCCGTCAACACTGAGGGCAAGCGCGAGATCGTCGGCCTGCACATCGGCCCTTCCGAAGCCGAGCCCTTCTGGTCGAGCTTCCTCAAGGACCTCTCCCGCCGCGGCCTGACCGGCGTGAAGCTGGTCATCTCCGATGCCCACGAGGGCCTCAAGGCAGCGATCACCCGCGTGCTCAGCGCCACCTGGCAGCGCTGCCGCGTCCACTTCATGAGGAACGCGCTCGCCTACGTGCCCAAGGGCCAAAACACGGTTGTTGCTGCTGCGATCCGCCAAGTCTTCCTCCAGCCCGATCATGCGGCCGCAACTCAGGTCTGGCGTCAGGTCGCCGATCAATTGCGCGCCAGATGGCCCAAGCTCGGCGCCTGCATGGACGATGCCGAGCACGACGTGCTCGCCTACATGACCTTCCCCGAGCAGCACCGGGTCAAGCTTCACAGCACCAACCCGCTGGAACGCCTGAACAAGGAAGTGAAGCGCCGCGCCGATGTTGTCGGCATCTTCCCGAACGAGGACAGCATCATCCGCCTCGTCGGTGCCGTCCTGCTCGAGCAGAACGATGAATACCAGCTCCAGCACCGCTACATGCAGATCGAGGGCATGGCCGCCCTTGCCACACCCATAACCGAGGAGGTTCAGCCGCTACAGATTACACCCAAGGCCGCCTGAAAATGCAGCCCGATGGCCAGCACCGAAATTACACCACATTGACGGACGTGACCGCTGCGGCTGAATACGACCAAACGACAGATGGCCTCGCCGTCGAGAGCCTTGCGCTCGGATGACGTCGGTCAACGCAGCATTCCGATGCGCTCGCATATATCGAAGACGAGGGGCCCGGCTCATCATTCGGCGCTAGCCTGAAGTGCCGAACAGCGTGCCGATCCCTGCCGTCAACGCCATAGCCAGTGCTCCCCAGAAGGTTACGCGCACCACCGAGCGGAGCGGCGCCGCATCGCCCGCTGCGGCACCCAATGCGCCGAGAAGAGCGAGGCTGAGGAGGGAGGTGCCAATAACCAGCGGAATAGGCGAGCCGGCCGGGCCAAACACGACCGCCAATAGCGGCGCGGTGGCGCCGACACTGAACATCGCCGCTGAAGTGAACGCAGCCTGCAGCGGCCGAGCGGTCGATAGTTCGGAAATGCCGAGCTCGTCGCGGGCGTGCGCCCCGAGTGCGTCTTTGGCCATCAACTGGTCGGCGACCTGGTAGGCCAGGTCGGGAGTGAGACCGCGGGCGACATAGATGCCTGCCAGTTCTTCACGCTCGTACTCGGGCTGATTGTGAAGTTCCCTACTTTCTCTTAGCAGGTTCGCCCGTTCGCTGTCGGCTTGTGAACTAACCGAGACATATTCTCCTGCGGCCATCGACATCGCGCCCGCGACAAGCGCGGCGATCCCGGCAAGCAGGATCTCTGCTTTGCCAGCCGACGCTGCGGCGATGCCGACGACGAGACTCGCGATCGACACGATGCCGTCATTGGCTCCGAGCACCGCGGCGCGCAGCCATCCGATACGCCTGACGGTGTGACGTTCGACATGCATTTTCAGGCGAGACATGCTGATCAAGTTGCATCGTTCGCGTCGCGGCGCATTAGGTAAATCACCGCGCCCGGTTGCCGGGGGGAACCGTCTTTCCGGCTATTAGATCAGATCTTCTCCTGCGGATTGCCTAGCGCTTTCTAGAGACAACGATAACGGACGAACGACATATCCTATGTCCGAGAAAGTCGATTCTCGGACATAGAATTTTCCCGTTTCGGGGTGGTTCCGGACCTTATCAGCCGCTCGCATGCATAGCCGGGGCACAGCCGCGCGGCAGCATCACGCCCCATCCTCGCCCCAGGCACAGATGGCAAATGAACGCGTTGCCGTGACCGTCATCGTGGCCCATCCACATTGGCGGACACGATGCCAAAAATTTTTGAAACTTTCATCGAACGAAAGTATCAGGAATTTTATGAGTTCCCTGGCCTCAGAGGTTGCAAAGGCCGGCTTGGGCAGCCGGATTTTCGACGAGCGGCAACTTGCGCGGTTGCTGGGCGGCGGAAGCGCTCGTCGTTATGCACTCGTCAATCGGGCGCTCAAAGACGGATCGCTCATCCGCCTCAAACGCGGCACCTACGCGCTAGGGGAGCCTTTCCGGAGCGATCCGATTCACCCGTTCGCGATGGCGCAGGCCATTCTGCCGGGCAGCTACATTTCCTTCGAAACCGCCCTATCCCACCATGGCTGGATCCCCGAAGCGGTCTTCGAAACTTCAAGCGTCACCCCTGGACGCAAGACGATCGTGCGCGAGGCGCCGGGCCTCGGACGGTTCACCTTCCATCCCCTGGCCACCGCCGAGTATCAGTTCCTCAGAGCCGTCGAACGACGCCAGTTCGGCCAGTCGACAGCCTTCATCGCCTCTCCGCTGCGCGCGCTGCTTGATCTGGTCGCCTTGCGCAAGGAGCGCTGGACGGACCTGCATTGGCTGACCGGGGGCCTGCGGATCGATGAGCAGCACCTGTCGAGCTTGAGCAAGAAGGATTTCGCGGCGTTGGCGGCCGTCTACAAACACAAGGCGGTGAACCACTTCCTTCGCTCGCTCGAGGAGGCGGTTGTCGGAGGCGTCAATCGAGTGGCGAACGGGGCGGCCCGGTGATCGAGATGATCCAGCAGAGGCTGCGCGGCTACGGTGCGGCGAACGTGGTCGAGGAGGAAAACGCGACCAAGGAGATCATTCAGGAGATTGCGCTCTATGGCCTCTGGCGGGCCGATTTCTTCGATGTAGCCCTGTTCCAGGGCGGAACGAGCCTGCGCATTCTCCACGGGCTTCCACGCTTTTCCGAAGATCTCGATTTCCTTCTGCGAGCGCCCGATCCCGAGTTTCGCTGGGACCGCTATCTTGCAACGCTCGTCGACGTCTTCGCCCAGTTTGGCATCAAGCTCGAAGCGTCGCCGAGGGACAGGATGGACAAGGCTGTCCGCGACGCGGTGCTCAAGAACGATTCCACCGCACTCCAGCTCGACCTGGAATTCGCGGACTCGCGCCGCGCCAGGACGATCAGGATCAAGCTCGAAATCGACACCAATCCGCCGGCCGGGTCGGGAGAAGAAGGAACCTTCCTCGACTTCCCCGCCGATCACGAGGTCCGCCACCAGGATCTTGCTTCCAACTTCGCCTTGAAAATCCACGCGCTGCTTTGCCGGCCCTATCTCAAAGGGCGGGATTGGTTCGACTTCTCATGGTATGTCGCCAAAGATAGGGCTCCCAACCTCGCTCACCTCGAGGCGGCGCTTGTGCAGACGGGGCCCTGGCAGGGCGAGGCTTTGAGGTTCGATGCCGCCTGGCTGCAGGACAAGCTGACCGTCAGGATCGCTTCGATCGACTGGCCCCATGCGGCAGGCGATGTGCGCCGTTTCCTTCGTCCGGCTGACGCCAAATCCCTCGATCTCTGGTCCGAACGCTTCTTCCTGGCGAAGCTCGAGAAGGTGATGAGGGCCCTGGATCAATGAGCTCAGATCTTCCGGTTCCAAGCGATCCGAATGCAGTGCCTGCCCGACTGCGCGAAGAGATCGATCGCGCGGCGCACTATGCGCGAAGTTCGCGCGCGCCGTCGACGCAGCGCGCCTACGCGTCCGACTGGCGGGTTTTCGAAGAATGGTGCGATGAGCGCGGCATTGAAAGCCGGCCAGCCTCCCCTGGCGCAGTCGCCACCTTCCTGGCTTTCGAAGCCGATCGAGGTGTAAAGGTTCCGACCATCGGCCGGCGCCTGGCTGCTATCGGCTATCACCATCGACAGTCCGGCTTCGATCCGCCGCTAGAGCAGTCGGGCGCAGGGGCCATCAAGGAGGTCCTCGCCGGCATTCGCACCGCGGTCGGTGTCCGCAAGACGCGCAAGAAGCCTGCCGACGCCGATGCGCTCGGCGCCATGCTGAAGACGATCAAAGGCGACGATCTTCGCGCGGTCCGCGACCGCGCCGTGCTTGCGATCGGCATGGCAGCGGCGCTGCGGCGTTCTGAGCTCGTCGCCCTGGCCGTCGACGATGTCGCACTGGCTCCCGAGGGTCTGCAGCTATTCATCGGGCGGTCAAAGACCGACCAGGCGGGCGAAGGGGCCGTCATCGCCATTCCTGAGGGGCGTCGCATTCGGCCCAAGGCGCTGTTGCTGGAATGGATGGCCGCCGCCGGCCACGAAGAAGGACCGTTGTTCCGGCGGCTGACTCGCGCCGGCAGGCTGACCCGGCAGCCGATGTCCGACCGGGCCGTGGCCCGCCTCGTGCAGCGCTGCGCCGCTGATGCCGGTCTCGATCCCACCCAGTTTGCCGGTCATTCGCTGCGATCAGGGTTCATCACCGAGGCGGCGCGCCAGGGCGCGAGCATCTTCAAGATGCAGGAAGTCAGCCGGCACAAGTCGGTGCAGGTCCTCTCGGAATATGTCCGCGACGCCGAGCGGTTTCGCGACCATGCCGGCGAGAGATTCCTGTAAGTCCGCACAAGCGCCAACGGTCGGCGGCGCGCGCTGGTCTCTCTCCGGCACTCAGGCCGGCAGCAGCTCCTTGAGCGGCACCTCTGCATCGGCCAGCTGCTTTCGATCGGGGTTGGTGGCAGCTTCAACCAGCTTGCGGCCCTGGACATAGTCCTTGACCGCGTTGACGCAGTCGAGGGCGATGACCTTGCCGTCCTTGAGGTAGACCACCGAGAAGCTGCGCGCCGCCGGAT
Organism: Sphingomonas sp. S-NIH.Pt3_0716; assembly: GCF_003950715.1. Lineage (NCBI taxonomy): Bacteria > Pseudomonadati > Pseudomonadota > Alphaproteobacteria > Sphingomonadales > Sphingomonadaceae > Sphingomonas > Sphingomonas sp. S-NIH.Pt3_0716. The sequence goes on from NZ_QLJK01000038.1 coordinate 10,360, forward strand.
CGCCCCGGACGATCGTCTCGGTGTAGCCGAGCGAGATGCCGGCGGTCTGGAGGCGCAAATCGTACTGGTTCGACCAGAACCAGGGGAAGGCATGGTAGGGCTGCGGCTCGCCGCAGATCGCCTTGGCAACGCAGGTCCCCATGTCGTTGGCGTTCTGCACCGATTCGACGCGCATCACCGTGCCGCCGGCATAGGAACAAGCGAAGGCGGCGCAGTCGCCGATCGCATAGATGTCGGGCAGCGAAGTGCGGCAGTATTCATCGACGTCGACGCCGTTGCCGCCCGCCGCGCCCGCGGCAATCAGCGGTCCGACCGCGGGCACGATGCCAATGCCGACGATGACCGCGTCGGCGGGGATGACGGTGCCGTCGGCGAGCCTGACGCCGGTGACCCGGCCCTCGCCCTCCAGCCCTTCGACCGCGACGCCGGTGCGCAAGTCGACGCCGTGGCCGCGGTGTTCCTTCTCGTAGAAGGCCGACAGCTCCTCGCCGGCGACGCGCGCGAGCACCCGCGGCAGAGCTTCCAAGAGCGTGACCGTACAGCCGAGCTTCGTCAGCACCGCCGCAGCCTCGAGTCCGATGTAGCCGCCGCCGATCACCACGATGTTGCGCACGCCGCCATCGATCTCGCCCATGAGTTGGTCGCAATCGGCGCGGGTGCGGACAGGGTGAAGTCCGGCAAGCTCGCCGCCGGGGCAATTAAGCCGGCGCGGATCGCCGCCGGTCGCCCAGACCAGCATGCCGTAAACCATCTTAGAGCCGTTGGAGAGAGTTACCTGCTTGGCGGACGGATCGACCGAGACCACTTCGGTCCCTAGGACCAGATCGACGCCTTTCTCTTCCCAGAATGCAGGCGGCCGAATGTAGAGCCGGTCGAAGGTCTTCTCGCGCGCAAAATACTCCTTCGACAGCGGCGGCCGCTCATAGGGCGGCTCAGGCTCGCGCCCAATCATCGCGATCGTGCCGCTGAACCGGTTCTGCCGGAGCGCCATTGCGCACTGCGCGCCGCCGTGGCCCGCCCCGACGATAATCACATCGGCTTGCGTAGAGTTTGTCACTTGCGAGCAATCCTTCCGCTGAGCGCCCCGTGCTTGCCTGTCCATGCCGGCGGCAAGTCAGGCGACCTCGTCATCCCTGGCTCGTTACCAGCCGGCGTGCCTCGAGCTCCTTGCTCCGGAGAGCCGTTCGTACCTCCGCTTCTTCGACGGGGATGCCGGCCGACAGCATATCGCCGAGAACCTTGCGCACGACATCATCGTCGCCGACCTCCTCGAAGTCCGCCTGGACGACGGTGGCTGCATAAGCGTCGGTTTCGGCTTCCGAGAGCTCCATCCGCTCTGCCGCCCACTCGCCCAGAAGCCGATTACGGCGCGCCTGTATCCGGAAGCGCAAGTCTTCGTCGCGCACGAACTTGGCTTCCTCGCCGCGTTCACGGTCATCGAACATGGTCATCAAGTCTTACTCCCTGGCGCCGATGCACTGATCGTATCGGGTCAGCACCTAGAGGGCGCTCTTGAGCCGCTGGTAGGCTTTGCGCAGCTCTTCGGCGAGCGCCGCCAGCGAGGCCTTCACCTGCTCCTTGCTTTCCTGCAGCCGCCCTTCCGCGACGAAATGGTTCCATTTCGCCTCGAGCTCGTTCCACTCCTCGCGCAGTTCCATCTTGCCGAGCTCGACCTGCACTTTCGCTTCATCGCGGAGGCGCGAAAGGTCGCTCTTCAGTTCGTCGATTTTGCTCATCGTCATCCCCTTGGTTTCAGATCCAGCCGCTAGACAGGGATAGTAACGCCGCCGGGCGCGCTGGCACTACGGGATTTCCCGCAGGCGTCTTCTGCCTGGCCCGTCTTATCGGGGCCAAGGCGGGTGCTCGGGAGCTTCCGGATGATTACGGATGCCGAGGGTCCAGGGTCGCATGCATTATGCCTGCATGACCGAATTTCTGGCGGCGCTTGCCGTCTTTCTTTGCAGCCACAGTATCCCGGCAGTGCCGCAGGTGCGCGCAGGCCTCGTGCGGCTCCTCGGAGAGCGGCTCTATCTCGCCGTCTATGCCGCGACATCGCTCCTGATCCTCGCCTGGCTCATCGGTGCGGCAAGACGCGCACCCTTCATGCCGTTGTGGGATGTATCGGCATCGGCTTACTGGGCGCCGCTGCTGGCGATGCCCGCGGCGATCTTCCTCCTTGTCAGCGGGTTGCTCGCGGCGAACCCCTTGTCGGTTGCTCTGCGGAGCAAGGCCTTCGATGTCCGTGCCCCCGGAATCGTCGGCATCACCCGTCATCCGGTGCTCTGGGCCTTCGCTATCTGGTCGGCGGCTCACATGGTGCCAAATGGCGACCTCGTCTCCGCGATCCTCTTCGGCGGCTTCATGGTCTTCGCGCTTGCCGCAATGCCGATGATCGACCGCCGGAAGTCACGTCAGCTCGGCATGAGCTGGCAGCGGCTCGCCTCCGCAACGTCCGCCCTTCCCTTCGCCGCGACGCTGGCCGGCCGCGGCCTTCCCGCCTGGCCTCGCGGCCAACTGCTCATGGCGACGGCGATTACCGTCACGGCCTATCTGGCCTTGCTCCTGGCTCATGCCGCAATGTTCGGTCCGGACCCGACCGCGGTGCTGCGATGAGGGGCTTGCTGCTGTCCCTGCGCGGCAGTCTGATCTTGACCTTCAACTGGTCGCTTTGACGACCCATCGCTGGTGTGATCGAAGGAGTAAGGAGATGGACGATTTCACGCTCGCCAGAGTCGTTCACGTCGTTGCCATCCTGTTCTGGATCGGCGGCGTGGCGTTTGTGACGACGGTGCTCATGCCGTCCATTCGGCGCAGCGTTCCTCCCGCTGAACGCCTCGCTTCCTTCCACCGCGTCGAACAGGGATTTGCATGGCAGGCGCGACTCTGGGTGGGCATCGCCGGCGTGTCCGGCCTATGGATGATCCACCGCGCCGATCTATGGGATCGTTTCGCCGATCCGCACTTCTGGTGGATGCACGCGATGGTTGCCGTCTGGCTCGTCTTTGCGTCGATGCTCTATCTGATCGAGCCCTTGTTCCTTCATCGGCGAATGGAAACCTCATCGCAGCCTGCGCGCGATTTCGCGCGGATGGAGCGTATGCACCGCGTGCTGCTTCTGGCGTCGCTGGTCACGACTGTCGGCGCCATGGCGGGCGCTCACGGCCTGATCTGACAAGCGGGGCCTGTCGGCCGCCCGGCAGGTGCGATCGGCCGCTGCATGCTGATCGTAACCGGTTTCCCATTTGCAGCATGGGCCTGCGACAAAACCGACGCCCTGGCCCTCACCCTGCCTCTATGCGCGATCGTATCCGTAATACTCCTAGGAGTGTCGGCAGGGCAATCGGTTAGGATCGCCAAGAGCCATCCGGGAGGCACTCATGACGCCACTGCTATCTACGTCGCCGTCCGCCGAAGCAGGGTCGCACCGGCCCCGGGCCTGGTTGATTATCCTTGGTGTCGGCGCGATATCGTCAATGGCTGGTTGCCTCGCCATGGCGAACGAGTTTCTGGAGGCCCCGCTCTCGTCCGTTGCGCTCGGCGCACTGATGCTCCTGACCGGTGGCCTCTCCCTCCTTCCCGTGCTCAACGAAGCCGGCCTTTTCGGGAGGTACTGGCAGATCGCCGGCTGCGCCTATCTGCTCGCCGCCGCAGCCGCGTTCGCAGATCCCTCGTTCGAAGCCCGTGCGCTGACCTTGCTGCTGGCCGGCTGTCTTGCGATATCGGGCGGTGCACGCCTTTCGGCCGCCATCTCCTGGCGCGGCTACGGCTTTGGCTGGCCACTCATGTCGGGGCTGGCCAGCCTGGCCTTTGCGGCCACGCTCGCGAACGATTGGCCCGAGCCGGCCCGCAAATTGCTCGGGCTGGTGCTGGCCATCGACATGCTCGTGCAAGGGATCATGTTGATGCTGCTTGCCAATAGCTCGCGCAAAATGGCGATCCCATGAAGCTGGAGATGCAAAGATCTGATTGTTTGACACGCCGCGGCGCGGTGGACACAGTGGCGGCCATGGCACGGCTTTGCATCCAGTCTCGTTTGCGTCACCACGGGGGGCAGCTTCTCGCGGGCATGTAGCCCCGGGCTCTGGTGCGTCCCGAGCCGGGCTCGGGGACCAATCACGCTCAACCGGTCAATTACCGCCAAGATCTGGCGGGCTCCCACTTTCGAAAGCGAGAACCATGACGCACAGCAAGGCGCGCCGGCGCCCCCCTATTCACATGATCGATGTCGAAGCCGACCGTCTGACCGACCTCGCCCTTGCCGCTAAGGAGCAGAACCCGCATGTTTGCCGCCTCCTGCTGGACGAGATCGATCGCGCGAAGATCCATGATCGAGCGCGCATCGCACCGGACGTGGTGACGATGCACTCGTCAGTCCAATTCCTCGACGCGGCGACAGGGCGCGAGCACCTCTATGAACTGGTCTATCCGAGAGAAGCAGACATTGCTTCCGGGAAGATATCGATCATGACGCCGGTCGGCGCAGGTCTTATCGGTCTGCGTGAAGGCCAGTCCATTCTCTGGCCCGATCGCGACGGTCGCGAGCGCGAATTAGCGATCATCCGCGTACGCCAGGCTGCGCCGACAGCTTGAACCGTCTCCGCCCGGCCTGTCAGGACAGCCAATGGTGTGCCCTTTGCAGGGGCACACCAAGCATTTCCCATCAGCAGGTCTATGTCAGCGGAACATCGCGCTGGCCGCTCTTCTCGCCCGACCGGGACGGCTTTCGCCCATATCCCTCGCCCTGATCGAGCGTGCCGAACAGCCAGTCGTAGAGCAGCGTGATCGTCGCAAAATTGCCGCCGGTGAAGCGGGCATGATGATTGTGGTGCATCCGCGACATCGTGCTGAGATATTTGAATGGAAACGTTTCGCTTTCCCACAGATCGTGATTGTGCAGGTTTATCTGTGTGAAAACTACGAAGGTAAGGATGATCGTCACTAAATGAAATTCGCCCATAAAGCGCGACAAGAACAGGATGGATAGGCTGTAGAGAAAAAGGCCGATCGCGGTCTCGAGCGGGTGCAGGTAGCTCGAATCCTGTCGGCATGGATTGTGCTGTCGATGATGCACCGCATGGACCCACAGCAGCGGCCCACCTAAGAAGCCGTTGTCATGAAACTGTCCGCCGTCAGCACCAATGGCACAGATTTGAGGTTGTGATTTAAGGAGGATCTGGGCTTCGTCGTAGTGACGAAGGAACGAAGATGAAGCCCAGATCCTCCAATGTAAAATCGCCCGCCAAGGCCCCAGCAGAGCGGGTAGTGAAGGACATCCGCCGACAGACCCGGCGCCACTTTTCGGCCGAGGACAAGATCCGCATCGTGCTGGATGGCCTGCGCGGGGAAGACAGCATCGCCGAGCTATGCCGCAAGGAAGGCATTGCCCAGAGCCTGTATTACACCTGGTCGAAGGAGTTCATGGAAGCTGGCAAGCGCCGCCTGGCCGGCGACACCGCCCGTGCCGCGACCACCGGAGAGGTCCAGGACCTGCGCCGCGAAGCCCGGGCCCTGAAGGAATGCGTGGCCGATCTGACACTGGAAAACCGTCTGCTCAAAAAAAGCATGGTCGCGGATGGGGGCAACGACGAATGAGATATCCCGCATCCGAGAAGCTCGAGATCATCAGAACCGTCGAGCAGTCGCACCTGTCGGCCAAGCGCACGCTGGACCAACTCGGCATCCCTCGTCGGACATTCTACCGCTGGTATGATCGCTACCTCGAAGGCGGGCCGGAGGCGTTGGAAGATCGGCCATCGGCGCCGAGCCGGGTGTGGAACCGCATCCCGGCGGGCATCCACGACCAGATCATCGAGCTGGCGCTGGAACAGTCTGAGCTGAGCCCCCGGGAACTGGCCGTGCGCTTCACCGATGGGCAGCGCTACTTCGTGTCGGAATCCACGGTTTACCGCCTGTTGAAGGCCCACGACCTGATCACCAGCCCGGCCTATGTCGTGATCAAGGCTGCCGATCAGTTCCACACGAAAACCACGCGGCCGAACGAGATGTGGCAGACCGACTTCACCTACTTCAAGATCATCGGGTGGGGCTGGATGTATCTGTCGACCGTGCTCGACGACTTCTCGCGCTACATCATCGCCTGGAAGCTGTGCACCAACATGCGAGCCGAGGACGTCACCGACACGCTGGACCTCGCCCTGGCGGCTTCTGGTTGCGACAGCGCCACGGTGCTGCACAAACCCCGGCTACTCAGCGATAATGGTCCCAGCTACATCGCGGGTGAGCTGGCGGAATACATCGAGGCCCGGAAGATGAGCCATGTCCGCGGCGCCCCGTGTCATCCCCAAACCCAGGGCAAGATCGAGCGCTGGCACCAGACCCTGAAAAACCGCATCTTGCTGGAAAACTACTTCCTGCCCGGCGACCTCGAAGCCCACATCGAGGCCTTCGTCGAGCACTACAATCACCAGCGATACCACGAGAGCCTGGCCAACGTGACGCCTGCCGACGCCTACTTCGGCAGGGCTCCGGCAATCATCAAACTGCGCGAAAGGATCAAGCGACAGACCATCGAACATCGGCGCTTGCAGCACCGCAAGTTCGCCGCCTAACATCAACCCCCTGACGAGGTCCGCACTCCGCTAATCTACGCCGCGAGTTGTGCCGAATGTTCTGACGACGGACAAGTCACAATGACAGTGCTGTATGCCCGGCGACGGAAGAGATTCAAATGAAGCTGATGGCGCTCGTCGGGATTGCGGCGATCCTTCCCGGATCACTTAGCGGCATGCCGTCGTCGCACACCCTGCTCTGGGTCCAGCTCTGTGCAAGCGACGGCTCTGCGCGCACCGTTCCGATCCCGGTGGACCGGCAGCCGGAGCCCAGCGACAGGCAATCCTGCTGCCTGACAGCGTGTCACGCCGATCGGTGCCGCAAGCGCCTTATGCGCGAAAGCTGAGCTGACCGAAGGCGGCTGACTTGTGCCGCTTGCGCCTCTGGGCGGCTCAGCGGTCGTGTTCGCGGCGGCCGGCTGGCGACTGATCTTGCGATAGTTCGTCGGCTTCATCGAGCAGGATGCGTTCGGCGGCGCCGTCGAGATCGTCATATTGGCCGTTCCGCATCGACCAGTAGAAGGCGGCAAGGCCAAGCAGACCGAGAAACAGCGCTGCCGGTATGAGTATCGTAAGCCCGGTCACCGCGCGGCGTTCCGAAGACGCAGCGAATTGCCGACGACGATGATGGACGAGAGTGACATGGCAAGAGCGGCGACCAGCGGCGTCACCATGCCGGCAACGGCCAGCGGCACGGCCAGCACATTATAGCCGATCGCCATGGCGAAGTTCTGCTTCACGACGCGCATCGTGCGCCTTGCGGCAGCGACGGATGCCGGCACCGCCGAGAGAGAGTCGCCCAGAAACACGAGGTCGGCGGCGCTTTGCCCGACATCGCTTGCCGAAGACGGCGCCATGGAAACGTGCGCGGCATTGAGCGCCGGGCCGTCGTTGAGGCCGTCGCCGACCATCAGGACCCGGTGACCTTGCGCGCTGAGGCGTGCGATCACCTCAAGCTTTCCTTGCGGATCGAGATCGCCCTGCCCGCGCATGCCAAGCTTGACAGCGAGCCGCGCGACACGGCGCTCGCGGTCGCCGGAAACGATGGTAGGCTGCATATGCAGCGCATCGAGGCGGGCGATCGCGGCGTCGGCATCGGGGCGCAGGGCATCTTCGAAGCGCAGCAGGCGGGCCGGCCCACCTCCCAGCCTGAACCCGGTGGTGAGCGCGTGGTGTCCGGGAGCCTCGCCGCCTTCAGGTCCGGCATCGTCGATGCGGCCGAGGAAGGCACGCTGCCCCTTCCAAATCGCGGCGACGCCAAGACCCGGGGCTTCCTCGACATCGCTGATGTCGGCAGCCTCGATACCCTCCAGTGCTGTCGCCAATGCCCTGGCGAGCGGATGGCGGCTTCTCTGCGCAAGCGCCAAGGCCACTGGCCTTTCGTCCGGTGACAAATTCCCGTCATCGATCAGTCTCGGCCGGCCGAGCGTCAATGTTCCAGTCTTATCGAAAAGCGCGACATTCGCTTCAGCAAGACGCTCCAGGCCAGCGCCGTCGCGGATCAGCACGCCGCGGCGCATGAGCGAACCGGCCGCGACGACCTGGGCGACCGGGACGGCGAGGCCAAGCGCGCACGGACAGGTTATGATGAGCACGGCCACCGCAATCAGCACCGCCTGGTGCAATCCGGCGCCGGCGATCAGCCATCCGACCAGCGAGAGCGCGGCAAGGACGTGCACGGCGGGAGCATAATAGCGCGCAGCCCGGTCGGCGAGCCGCACGTACCGCGACTTCGCTCCACTCGCGGCTTCCATGAGGCGGGCGATGCCGGCGATCGCCGTCCCCTCGCCCGCGGCGCTGACTTTTACCGTCAGCGGCGCGGCGAGATTGATCGTGCCGGCAAGGACGGCGTCGCCGATGCCGACATTCTCCGGCGCGCTTTCGCCCGTGACCAGTTGCCGGTCGATGCTCGACGCCCCGCTGACGATCACGCCGTCGGCTGCGAAGGTTTCACCCGCCGCCACGAGCAGAGTCATGCCCGGGGCGATCTCTTCGGCGTTGCGCCATTCGGCAACGCCGTCCTTGCCGACGACCAGGCCCCGCGGCGCGCGCTGGCGCTGCAGCGCGGCGACGCCGTCTTCGGCGCGTACCCGCATCACGCTGTCGAGGAAGCGACCGGCAAGCAGGAAGAACAGCAGCATCACCGCGCCGTCGAAATAGGCGTGCGGACCGCTATTGATCGTCTCGTACAAGCTGGCGGCGCAGGCCATGGTCACGCCGATGCTGATCGGCACGTCCATGTTGGTGCGGCCGTGACGAAGAGCGCCCCAGGCGCTGCGGAAGAAGGGTCGGCCCGCATAGGCCACGGTAGGAAGCGCGATCAGCGCCGAGAGCCAGTGAAACAGGTCGCGCGTCGCGCCCTGCGCCCCGGACCAGACGCTGACGGACAGCAACATGATATTCATTGCCGCAAAGCCGGCGACGCCGAGCGCGATGCCGAGTTCACGGCTTTCCGGCGCGCTGCGCGTCTCCTCCTCGCCGAGGAGGCGCTCCGCCGGAAAACCGATCCTGCCGATGATTTCCCTCAGGTGATCATCGCCAAGCTTGTCCGTATGGGCGATAGCGACCCGGCGCTTGGTGAAGTTGACCCTGGCGCTGATCACGCCGTCCGTCCGCGCCAGTCCGCCTTCGAGCTTGGCGATGCAGCCGGCGCAGTGCAGCCCCGGGACGCTGAACGTGCTGGTGACGGCGCTCACGCCGGCACGTCCTTGACGAAACGCGCCGACTGTCCACCGTTCCGCAGTTCGAGGCGTACGCGCCAGCGTCCCGGCGGCAGCGGGGTTGTCGATCGCCACAAGCCCTGCGGGGATCTCCTGAACGTCAGCGGTTGGTCGGGAGCCCGGCCGAGCGGATGCTCGGCTACGCCGGCCAGCGTGCCTTCCCGCGGCGTTGTCTTGGCCTCGACAATCCGTCCTGGGATCAGAACCAGATCGAGCGTCCAGCCGAGGTCGTCCTGTGCCCGCGCCTCGGCCAGCCAGCGATTGTACGCCTGGCTGGCGACGTAGGAATTCTCGACGACCGTGCCCCCAAACGTCGTGACGGCGAACCGAGCCATCACCAGATTGACGGCGATGATCGTCCCGAACATGCCCAGCATGATGAAGAGCATGTGGCGTCCGGTGAACTCGCGCCTCATCGTTCGCTCTCCGGCCCCTCGAACACGGTGCTCTCGCGATCCGTTGCTCCTTGACCGTCGTTGGCTCGAATGACGAACGCGAAATCACGCTGCTGGCGTTCGGGCGCCGCGACATAGACCCGCGTCTTGCGGGCCTGGTCGGGGCCGATCGCGATCTCCACGGCCTGACCGGCGCCACCGCGCGCCTGCGCATCGGTCCAGATCTGCGCATCGGGCAGGCCCTCGATCGACAAAGTGACCGAGCGCGGCCGCGCTTCCATGTTGCGCACGTTGATGGTGTAGGCATTGCGCACCGTGCCATCCGACAGCTGCACCCAGATGGGGTTACGCTCCATACGGACGCTGAGGTCAAGCCGCGTGCGCGATCCGAGCGCGAACAGCATCGCCAGGCCGATCGAGCCCCAGATCAGGAAGTAGATGAGCGTGCGCGGACGGAACAGCCGCTTGAGCGGCGGCTCCGGCGTCTTGCCATTGCCTGCGAGCAGCTCGTCGGCGACCGTCGAATAGCCGATCAGCTTCTTGGGCCTACCGATCCGCTCCATGATGTCGTCACAGGCGTCGATGCACAAACCGCAGGTGATACAGCCGATCTGCGGACCGTTGCGTATGTCGATGCCGGTGGGACACACCGCTACGCAGTTGTTGCAATCGATGCAGTCGCCGATGACACGCGGATTGTTTTCGGGAGCAGACGCCAGCGCCACAAGCGAGGGTAAGCCGTACTGCGCCTGGGCGCCGAGCTCGCCATCGGGCTGGTGCACTGCGGGGCCCGCCCGTTTGATGCCGTGAGTCCGAGGCTCGCCCCGCCAGGCCTTGTAAGTGACCATCAGCGATTTCTCGTCGAGCATCGCACCCTGGATACGCGGCCAGGGGCAACCGTAGATGCAGAACTGCTCGCGCATCAGCCCGCCAAGTATGTAGGTCGTGGCGGTGAGCAGCCCGATCGTGAACCAGGCCTGATAAGGCGCGTCGAGCGCCCAAAGCTGGCGAGCGAGCGTCGGCGCATCGGCGAAGTAGAAGATCCAGGCGCCGCCAGTCGCCACGGCGATGAGCAGCCAGATCGCGTGTTTTGTCACGCGCTTGGCGATCTTCGAAGGCCCCCACGGGGCCTTCTCCAGGCGCAGCTGGGCATTGCGATCGCCCTCGATCGCGCGCTCGACATGCTGGAAGAGGTCGGTCCAGACCGTCTGCGGACAGGCATAACCGCACCATGCCCGGCCGACCGCCGAGGTCACGAGAAACAGGCCGATGCCGGCCATGATGAGCAGGCCGGCGACATAATAGAACTCGTGCGGCCAGATCTCGATCGAGAACATGTAGAAGCGACGGTTGGCGATATCGACAAGCACCGCCTGGTCAGGTGCATAGGGCCCGCGATCCCAGCGCAGCCACGGCGTGACGTAGTAGATCGTCAACGTCACTGCCATGACCAGCCACTTGAAGCGGCGGAACGGCCCGTCGATCGCCTTGGGAAAGACCTTCTGCCGCTTCTCGAACAGCTGCTGCTTGGAGCCGGTCAGATCATCTGGGCTGGACATTGCTCTTGGCCGCCTGGGAGGGAGCCGCTTGCGGCGCCGCGGATGCAGCGGCGCTTGGCGCGGGCTCGGGGATGAAATCCTCGCCGCCCCCCAGCGAGTGTACGTAAGCCGCCAGCATCTTCACCGTGACCGGATCGAGGCGCGCGCCCCAAGCCGGCATCACGCCATAGCGGGAGTTGTTGACCGTTTGCGCGAGCGCCTCCCGATCGCCGCCGAACAGCCAGATGGAATCGGCGAGATTGGGTGCGCCCAACTTGCGATCGCCCTGGCCCTGCGCGCCGTGGCACACCGCACAATTGTCGGCGAACAGCTTCGCGCCGCGCTGCGAGGCTGCGCTCGGCTTCTCCTGACGGGAGATGACGCGAACGTGGCTGACCACGTCCTCCACCTGCTCGGAGGTAAGGATACCATCGCGCCCGAACGCGGGCATCTGCGACATGCGCGTCTCGGCGTGACCGGGCTGGCGAATACCATGGACCAGGGTCGTGTGAATCTGCTTGATGTCCCCGCCCCAGAGCCAGTCGTCGTCGTTGAGGTTCGGATAACCCTTGCTACCGGCGGCGCCAGAGCCGTGGCACTGGACGCAGTGCACCTTGAACGCCGCGCGGCCGCCTTCGACCGCCGCCTGCATCAGCCGCGAATCCTCGTTGAGCCGCTCGATCGGGATGCGGGCGAGCGCAAGTTGCAGGGGCTCCTTGCGCAGGCGCTCCGCCTCCTCTTCGCCGGCCAATTGCTCGCGGCTCGACCAGCCGAGCACGCCCTTCGTCGCCGAATTGACCAGCGGCCAGGCGGGATAGAGCACCGTATAGGCTATGCCCCAGATGATTGTCGCATAGAGGGTCCACAGCCACCAGCGCGGCATGGGTGTGTCGAGTTCCTCGATCCCATCCCATTCGTGCCCGACCGTGGGCGTCCCCGTCGCCTCGTCGATCCGCTTGTCAGCCATCATCTTCCTCCAGGATCGAACGGGCGGCGCGGTCCTGCCGGGAGCGCGCGCCCTTTCGAAAAGTCCAGCCGACAAAAACCGCGAACATGATCGCCATGAGCACCAGGCCCCAGCTGTCGGCAAAGTGACGCAGCGCGTCGTAGGTCATCGGCGCCGCTCCTGCGCCGCGGCGGCATTGGTGTCGACCAGCGTGCCGAGCATCTGCAGGTAGGCGACGACCGCATCCATTTCGGTGAGCCTCGACGGATCGCCATCGAAGTCGCGCACCTGCGACTTGGGATAGCGCTTGGCGAGATCGGCCGCGTCGCCGTCCGACGAAGCTTGCAGCTTGGCGTCTGCTTCGGCGCTGTCGATCATTGCCTTTGTATAGGGAACGCCGACCTTGCGCAGCGCGCCTATCTTTCCGTCGATCCCCTTGAGGTCGAGTTCGGTGTCCGCCAGGAAGGCATAGGAGGGCATGATCGATTCCGGCACCACCGACCGCGGGTCCTTCAGGTGCTGCACGTGCCATTCGTCCGAATAGCGCCCGCCCACCCGCGCCAGGTCGGGTCCGGTACGCTTCGAGCCCCACTGGAAGGGGTGATCGTACATGGACTCGGCGGCGAGGCTGTAGTGGCCGTAACGCTCCACTTCGTCGCGGAAGGGTCGGATCATCTGGCTGTGGCAAGTGTAGCACCCTTCGCGCACATAGATGTCGCGCCCCGCCTGCTCGAGCGGGGTGTAGGGCCGCATGCCCTCCACTTTCTCGACGGTGGAGTCGATCCAGAACAGCGGCGCGATCTCGACGATGCCGCCGATGGCCACGGCTATGAAGGCGAAGACGCTGAGAAGAGTGACGTTGCGCTCCAGCTTCTTGTGCTGGGTGGCGAGCTGCGATGACATCAGACGTTTCCCTTCATTCAGCCGGGGTCGCGGCCGGCACGATCGGCCGGTCGGCTTCGGGATTGTAGGCGGCGCTCGACATGGGCGCTTCCTTGCGAAGCCGGCCCAGGATCGTCATCCACACGTTGTAGACCATGATCAGCGCACCCAGGAGATAGAGCAGGCCGCCAAGCACGCGGATCGCATAGTAGGGCTTCATGGCCGCCACGATCTCGGCGAAAGCGTAGACGAGGTAGCCGTCCGAGCCATATTCCCGCGCCATCAGGCCCTGCGTGATGCCGGCGACCCAGAGCGCGGCCGCATAGAGCACCAGCCCCAGCGTCGCGAGCCAGAAGTGCCAGTTCACCATGCGCAGCGAATAGAGTCGCTCGCGTCCCCAGAGCCGCGGAACGAGATAGTAAAGCGCGGCGAAGGTGATCATCCCGTTCCAGCCGAGTGCGCCCGAATGCACATGGCCGATGGTCCACTCGGTATAGTGCGACAGCGAGTTGACCGCCTTGATCGACAGCATCGGACCTTCGAAGGTCGCCATGCCGTAGAAGGCGAGCGCGAAGACCATCATGCGGATGATCGGATCGGTGCGGATCTTGTCCCAGGCTCCGTTCAGAGTCATCAGGCCGTTGATCATGCCGCCCCAGCTCGGCATCCACAGCACAACCGAGAAGACCATGCCCAGCGTCTGCGCCCAGTCGGGCAGCGCCGTGTAGTGAAGGTGATGCGGTCCCGCCCAGATATAGAGGAAGATCAGCGACCAGAAGTGAATGATCGACAGACGGTAGCTGTAGATCGGCCGCTCCGCCTGCTTGGGCACGAAGTAGTACATCATCGCCAGGAAGCCGGCGGTAAGGAAGAAGCCCACCGCGTTGTGGCCGTACCACCACTGCGTGAGCGCATCCTGCACGCCGGCGAAGGCCGAGTAGCTCTTAGAGCCGAAGAGGCTTGCCGGCACCGCGAGGTTGTTCACGATGTGCAGCATCGCGATCGTGATGATGAAGCTCAGATAGAACCAGTTGGCGACGTAGATGTGCGGCTCGGTCCGGCGCAGCAGCGTGCCGACGAAAACGACGAAATAGGCGACCCAGACGATCGTGAGCCACAGATCCACATACCATTCGGGCTCGGCATATTCGCGGCTGGCAGTGACGCCCATCAGGTAGCCGGTCGCGGCCAGGACGATGAAGAACTGGTAGCCCCAGAACACGAAGCGCGCGAGCGCCGGGAATGCGAGGCGCGCGCGGCAGGTGCGCTGGACGACGTAGAAGCTCGTCGCGATGAGCGCATTGCCGCCGAAGGCGAAGATGACGGCAGACGTATGAAGCGGCCGCATGCGCCCGAAGCTGAACCAGGGCTCGAGGTTCAGGGTCGGGACGACCATCTGCGTCGCGATCACCACGCCGACCAGGAAGCCGACGACGCCCCAGAACAGCGTCGCAATGACGCCGAGCCGGATGAGATCGTCGTCGTACCGGGTCACATCCGGCATTGTCGCCGGCTTGAAGCCTGACAAGACCTGGAAGTCGGCCTTGTACATCGTGATCCAGGCGATCAGCAGGGCCGTGGCGGAGGCGATCGCCATGTGGACCGAGAAGCCCGAATCAAGGGCGAGCGCGCAGGCGAAGAGCGCCAATATGGCCAGCAACAACCAGCCCCCGACCTTGAAGAGTAGTTCGTCCATTCTCGCCGTCCTTTGCTTCTACGTCAGGGCCGTGCCGCGTAGGGATCGTTTTGCGTTTCGTTGGAGCCGATGGTGCGCGAAGCGACCAGCGCGAAGATCGTGAGCGCCCCGATCGTGGAGAGCACGTTGATGGCGAGCACGATCCGCACCTTGGTGCGGCTGGCCGATGGCCTCCGCTTGCGTCCCGGCGCGACCTCGTTGTTCGGCGTGTCCGTCAGTCGGGCCACGTCGCGCGCGCGCAAGAGCAACCAGGCTCCGCTTGCGATGGCGATGATCCCGAGCACGCCGATGATCATCCCCCACATTCCGATGGGCAGGCTCATGATCACTAACCCCTTGCTGTTGGCTGCCGGCTACGCTCCGCGTCGACAGCAAAGAAGCTGATACGGCTCGGCCGGCAGTCCTGTTCCCACGCTCTGAGGATAGGCAGAAAGCGCGACACTGATGTTGCGGATGGCTTCAGAGAGGCAAACTGGCACATGATCGACCCTTGGACATACGGCGCGCGTGATCGTTCGCGCCGCAGCTGACTGCCAAGGCCCCTCTCCCGCTTGCTTCAAGGCATGCTCGACAAGCATGCCGGAACCGGGCGACCATGTCGTCTCGCTGGTCGTCTCCACAAGGTTCGAGCGATCCGATAGCGGCGCCTTCGACGCCGAACTTTGTTTCAAATCAATATTCTGTCAATCCAAAAAGATTGTCCTTGCGACACTTCCCGGCGCCTTTGCGACCGAACGACTAAGATCGCGATAAGCAGCGGCGTCCTTGGCACCACCGCTCGAGAGCTGCCCTGCCACGTAAAACTGAAAGCCACGGGCAATTGGCCAGATTTTTGATGCTCCTCAATGAAACAGGCTGCTTGGCGCAGCAAGATCGCACCATGTGGCCTTACCATCCAGACCTGCTGGCGACCCCGGTCCCGCGCTATACAAGCTATCCCACAGCAGCCGAGTTCGGCAACGATGTGGGGGAGCAGGATTTCGCCTCTGCCCTTTCGAGAACAGACGGCGATGTCTCGCTTTACGTCCATATCCCCTTTTGCGAAACGATATGCTGGTACTGCGGGTGCAACACGGGCCGTGCAAATCGCCGGCAGCGGCTGGCCAGCTATCTGGAGGCTTTGCATAGCGAAATCGCGCTGGTCGGCCGGATGCTGCCGAAGACCGCAACGGTCCGCCGCCTGTCCTTCGGCGGCGGCAGCCCCAATGCGATCACGGCTACCGATTTCGTTCGCCTGTTCCTCTCGCTCACGGACAGTTTTCGGCTCGAGAAGCCCGTCGTCTCGATCGAACTGGACCCACGCACTTTGACCTCTGCGTGGGCGCAGGCGATCGCGGGCACGCGGATCAGCAATGCGAGCCTGGGCGTGCAGACTTTCGATCCGCGCCTCCAGGAGGCAATCGGGCGGATTCAGCCGCTGCAGGACATCGAGCGGTGCACATCGATGCTGCGCGAGGCGGGCGTTACTTCCCTCAACTATGACCTCATGTACGGCTTGCCCGGACAATCCGAGAAGGACCTCGCGGACTCTCTCGCCAAAGCGGTCGAGCTAGGCGCCGATCGGATAGCGCTGTTCGGTTATGCGCACGTCCCGCATTTGATCGCCCGTCAACGGCGGATCGATGCGGACGCGCTGCCCGATCAGGCGATGCGGTTTCGAATGGCCTCGCAGGGACATGAGCTGCTCACGAGGAGCGGCTATGAGGCTGTGGGCTTCGATCATTTCGCGCTGCCGCACGACGGCCTGGCGCAGGCGACCCGCGAAAGCCGGCTGTCGCGCAATTTTCAGGGGTTCACCGACGATGACGCTCCTGTGGTGATTGGTCTTGGCGCGTCTGCCATAAGCAGCTTCCCCGACCTCCTCATCCAAAACGAAAAGAACGCAGGCCGCTATCGCATGATGCTTTCGCAGCAGCGCCTGACCGGCAATCGAGGCATCCGCCGGAATGCTGACGATCGTCTTCGCGGCGGGGTCATCGAGCAGCTGCTCTGCCAAGGGAAAGCGAGTGTGCCGGCTGATCTCCTCTTGCCCGCTCACGATCGCCTCGCGCCGTTCCTCGACCGCGGCCTGGTGTGCTGGGAGGGCGACACGCTCTCCATCGCCCCTTCCGCGCTCCCTTATGCACGCACTATCGCGGCAACTTTCGACGCCTACCGCCAACCTGGCAGCAGGAGGTTCAGCTCGGCCGTGTGACCCGATCCTCCCTTAGGTAAACTACTAATGTCTCCGCCCCGGGGCCGCGGATAGGAACCGTGCACCCACCGGCCAACTCGCGGAGAGACCATGAACGCCTGTACGCAATGCGCTGTTCGCGACAAGGCGATCTGCCATTCCTTGCCCGAGGAAAGCCTGGAAGGGCTCAATCGGCTGGGGCGGCATCAAATCGTCAAGAAGGGGCAGGCGCTTGTATGGCAGGGCGACGAGTCGCTCCTTGTCGGCAACGTGCTCGAAGGCGCGCTCAAATTGTCGGTCTCGAGCGCCGATGGCCGCGACCAGACGCTCGGTATCGTGCTGCCCAGCGATTTTATCGGACGTCCGTTCGGCGCGACGAGCATGCATTCCGTCATCGCCCTCACCGACTCGCGTGTCTGCACCTTCTCGCGCTCGGCGTTCGACACTTTCGCGCAAGATCACCAGCCCCTGGAGCACGGCCTACTGGAAAGGACCCTGACCGATCTCGACAGGGCCAGACAATGGATGATGATGCTGGCGCGCAAGAGCGCCGGCGAGCGCGTCGCGATTTTCCTTCTGCACATCGCCAAGCGCCACTCCAGCGACAAGAGCGATGGACCGCTTCGCTTCGAACTGCCTCTCAGCCGCCAGGACATGGCCGATCTGCTCGGCCTCACGATCGAGACGGTCAGCCGGCAGATCACGCGTCTGCGCGACGACGGCATCATCACGACACCCTCGCGCCGGGCAATCGTCATTCTCGACCAGGACGCGCTTGAGGCTTGCACGGGCGAGTGCTGAAAGCGATGCATCGGCCCTTCCACGTCGCCCCATGGCAGCTGACGCTGGGATGCGGCCTGTTCAAGCTCCTGCTCGCCGCCGGAGCTTTCGCGCTGCCGCTCCTGCATGTCCATGCACTTCCCACGCTCGTCGGCTGGCTGTTGCTCGCCGGTGGCCTATCTGAGCTTCTGCTGTCCTGGACCGGACGCCACAGCTGGGTCGGACGGATCACTTTCGGGTCGGGCGCTCTCACGCTCGTGCTCGGCGCCCTTTTCGTGGGCGGACCGTGGCATGGCCTTTACCCGCTGGCGCCGTTCGTCATGATCTGGTTCCTCCTTCGCGCCTTGCTGTCGATCGACGTCGCGTTTCAGTCGCGCCTTACGCCCATGGCGAACTGGATATGGCTTCTTCTGCGCGGTTTCGTCGATCTCGCTTTGGGGTTGTTGCTTTTGGCCGGCGCGCCCTTCGCCTTGCTGATGATCACCATTTTCGGCGAAGCAAGGGAGTTCGTGTCACTATTCTCGGCAACGCTCGGCTTGAGCTTCGCGGTTGCCGGCGGTGGCCTCCTTGCGATCGCGTTGACGCAGAGGCGTTACCGACGCCCTGATCCATTCATGACGGGCACCTGAACTCGGCTCGAAACATGTGCACGATACGGCAGCTCCCACGCGCGCTGCCCCCACCAAGCGCGTCAGGCGACAATCTGCGCGGAGAGGGCCACGTCGCGCAGGTCGTCGCCGGTGGCGGCATTGCTCACCACGGCCGCCTCCTCGATTTCGAGCTTTATCATCCTGCCAATCGCCGCCGAGTAGTCCGAGGCTGCGTCGCTGATGAAGTCTGTACAGGCTACAACAAGATCGCCGGGCGACCGCGCGGCGGCCAGCTGCCCAATCAGCGTCATGTCCGCTTCCAAACGTCCCGCCAGCAATGTCGAAGCTTCGTGCTGACAACGTTCCATCACCTGACCTGCCGATGACTGCACGGTCGAAACCAAATCCGCCAGGATCGACATCTGAGGAGCCGCGCTGGCAAGCGGCGACGCCATGATACTGTTCCAGAAATAGGCTGAACTCGCGGTCTCGTCGGCCATCCTCGACCCCCTTGCTGATTCCGATTCGCCTGCTGCAGTGCAACAACCTACAGCCTAGATCCCGTGTTTGCGAGGCTTGGTGAAGCCGAAACGCAGAAAGTGGGTTAATGCTCGCGGCGGCTTCGAGCGGCTTGCTCCGTCCTGTTCAGCCGCTGGTGCGGCGATTTATCAATGAAAGTGGGAGATCGAGTTGCACAATCATGGTTTGGTGACCGAAACCGGTCCAACGTTGCATGCAAATCCTGCTCGCGTCGTCATTCGGCCGTTCGTTCCCGGCGATGACCCGACGGCTCCCGAACCTGGACGCCGGTCCAGGATCGGCCGCATCATCGAACGGATCATTGGGCTTGATGCATCGACGTGCCGCTCCGAGCTCGAGCGCATCTTCGCGAGTCTCGCCGGGCGCCATGGCGATGTCGAGCAGGTGCTGCTGCGGCGATGCAACGACCTCATCTGTCCGCCGACACTTCCCTCGCCGACGCTGACCAAGGATCAGATGCTTCTTGTGGGCGCCTATATGAGCGCCGAATATTCCTACGCGTCGGCCGCCCTGTTTAATCCCAGCATCGTGCCGCATCCCGAGCCGCCGACCCTCAGCGGCGCGGCCCGTTTCGTGCTCTCGTTGCGAGCTGTTGGCGAAGGCCATCTTTCCTCAATTACCTTCCGCACCGGGCATTTCGATGGCGCATCCGTCACGCTCGACCCGATCAGCGATGTTTCCATACCTCCGCATATCGAGCCTTTGCCCGGAGGGCATCCTGACGACCCCGGCGTGCGCCTGACATGCGGCAGCTGCACCGATATCTCTTCCCTGGTGATCTTTCCGGTCACCTTCCGCCAAAGACACGGCCTCGAGGACTTGCGTCTCGTGCGTTTCCAGGAGGAAAATGGCTACAGCTTCTACCTCGGGACGTACACTGCAGTCGGTGGCGAGACCGTTCGCCAGGAATTGCTGCGAACCAGCGACTTTCAGAGCTTCGAACTCAGCGCGCTGCGTACCGACGTGCCCGACACGAAAGGCATCGCTGTTTTCCCGCGGCGCATTGCCGGACACTATGCCGCCCTGGCACGGCTCGATCATGAGAGCATCTGGCTGCTTCGCTCCAACGACCTCTACAACTGGACCGATGGCGCGATTATCCTGCGCCCGCGTTGGCCTTGGGAATTCGTACAGCTGGGCAATTGCGGATCACCGATCGAGCTCGACGAAGGCTGGCTGGTGATCACTCACGGCGTGGGGCCGGTCCGAAACTATAGCCTGGGCGCATGTCTGCTCGACAAGGAAAACCCGAGCCAAGTGCTGGGGCGGAGCCGCCTTCCGCTGATCACCACCGATCCCAAATACCGCGACGGCTATGTCCCGAACGTGGTCTATAGCTGCGGCGCGCTGCTGCACGGGCGAACCTTGCTGCTGCCCTACGGCATCGCTGACTCTTTCATCAGCTTCGCGACCGTCGACGTCGATCGGTTGCTGAGCACGCTTTCATGAAGCACTGCCCCGTCATTCGATGCGAACTCGATAATCAATGGGAGAGCAGGACCGGGCAGCTCGGGTGGTCGAGCACGGACCTGGTCGCGCCGCCAAGCACGAATTCCCGTGCCCGGGAATGTCCGAAGGCGCCCATCACCAGCAGATCCCCTTTCGTCTTTTCACGATAGGCCTGCAAGGGGTCGGTTCCGGCTGAGGGCGGAATGACACCCTAAGCGCCGGCGTCCTTGGGCCAAAGGTACTCGCCAGTGAGGAGGATGTGTGCCCATCCGAGCGGCGAAATATGGGCGAGAAGATGGTCGGGGGTATCGAGCCCTTCGCGGCGCCGGGCCTCAACGGCATGGCCAAGGTGCAGGGTGTTCCAGTAGACGATGATGGCGGTGAGCAGGTTGAGGCCGGCGATCCGGTAATGCTGACCCTCCGTCGTGCGGTCGCGGATTTCGCCCTGACGGCCGATGCGCAGGGCATTTTTCAGCGCATGATGTGCCTCGCCTTTGTTGAGGCCGACCTGTGCACGGCGCTGCATGCCGACGTCGAGTATCCATTCGATGATGAACAGCGTCCGCTCGATCCGGCCCACCTCGCGCAGCGCGGAGGCAAGATCGTTCTGGCGCGGATAGGAGGCGAGCTTGCGCAAGATGCTGCTCGGCGCGACCTGTCCAGCGCTCATGGTGGCGGCGCAGCGGAACAGATCGGGCCAGTTGGAAACGATCAGCGCCTCACGCGCCTTGCCGCCCACCAGCGGGCGCAATTCGCTCGGCGTCGCGGCAGGGTCGAACACGTACAGTCGTTTGGATGGGAGGTCGCGGATGCGCAGTACAAGGCGGCAGCCGAGCATCGCGCTGATCCCGAACAGATGATCGGTGAACCCGCCAGTGTCGGCGTACTGCTCTTCGATCCGTCGCCCTGCCTCATTCATCGTCAGCCCGTCGAGTAGATAAGGTGCTTCGCTGACCGTGGCTGGAATGGTCCGCGATGCAAACGGCGCGAAGCGGTCGTTGACGTGGGTATAGGCCTTGATGCCGGGATCGTTGCCGTAGCGGGCGTTGATCGTATTCATCGCTTCGCCCTGCCGTGCGGCGGGGAAGAACTGGCCATCGGCCGATGCGGATCTGCCCATACCCCAGACCTGGGCCATCGGCAGCGCCCCTTGCGCCGCGACCACGTTGGCCAGCGCCTGGTCGATCGCCTCGCTTTCGACGTGCCAGCGAGCGAGACGGGAGAGTTGCCAATAGTCGTGAGTGTTGGAAGCCTCTGCCATCTTACGCAGACCCAAATTCAGGCCCTCGGCAAGCAGGACGTTGAGCAGGCCGATTCGGTCGCCGCATGGCACGCCGGTGCGCAGATGCGTGAAGGCATCAGTGAAACCCAGCGCGGTATCGACTTCGAGCAGCAGATCGGTGATGCGGACGGGCGGCAGCCGGCGATACAGATCAAGCACCAGATCCTCGATCCCATCCGGCGCGTCAGCGGTGAGCCGATCAATGCGCAGCGTGCCGTCCTCGATGCTGCCTTTCGGAATTGTACCGCTGCGCGCGGCGCGACCGAGCCGGGCAAGGCCATCAGCGAGACGCACTTTGCGGTCAGCCAGCCAGACATGCGGGTCGGACGGGACCGCCAGCTTCGCGGCATGCGCGACCGCCATCGGCACGAGGACGTGGCGCAGGTCACCATATCGATGCGAGCGGTCGAGCCATATGTCGCCCGAGCGCAGCGCGTCGCGCAGGTGAAACATGACCGCGACTTCCCGGAGGCGGGCATCATCATCGCCCTTCGCCCGCAACTGTCGCCGCCATTTGGAATGCGGGCGCAAGAAATCGTCGGCCGCCGGAACTGCGCCCTTGGTAGCGATGACGGTAGCCGCGTCCAGCAAAGGCCGTGCAACCGCCGCAGCTTTGAGGTCGAGGCATCGCAGCATGCGCGGGGCATACCGACGGAAGCGGTGATACCCCTGATCAACATAGGCCAGCGGATCATCGCCCAAGGTGTCCGTCAACGTCTTGGCCGTAGCGACGAGGCTGGTGAGCCGTTCCCATCCCGCCCCGCCCGCGACCGCATCTTCCAGCGACGCGCCGTCGCCATGCGCTTCGAGCAATGATTGACCGAGTGCAGTGAAGCCGTTCAAAGTCGCAGTGGTAGCGCCTCTGGTTTCTACGACCCGCGCGTCATGCAGTTGCTTCGCGTCGCGCCAGGTGCGGCCAACGATCCGGTCATGTGTTTCGATCACCGCATCCGCAGTCGCCGTGGCCCATTCAATGACGCAGACCGCCATGATAGCGCGGCGCCGATCGGCGCCGAGGTCGCGCAGGCCATCGGCGAAGTAGCGCTCGCCCTGCCGGCGTAGCCGGGCGACGCGATGCGGTGGAACACCGGCAAGTATACCATCATTGAGGTTCATCGCGCGCAGGAACTCGAGCCGGTCGAGCAGCCGGTTCGCCGCGGCGGAGTTGTTGCCCGGCTCAATCCGGCGCAGCCAGATGAAGCGGCTGATCGCCCCCGGCAGCATCTCGGTAGTCAGTCGGTCGAGCCCATCACAGGCGACGGGATCGAGACGGGCCGCGATCCGCTTCTCGATCCGACGTTCGGCGGCGACGAGCGCGTCCGCGCACAAACGCTCGATTGTCGTGATCGCCGGCAGGATGGTCATGGTTTCACGGCAGCGGGCAATGAAGCGCCGGGCAAGGTCGTCGTTTGAGCGTGCCTGCTCGGCTTCGGCGAGAAGCCAATCGCGGAAAGCCCTGGCATACGGTCCCCGTCCGGGGAACATTCTGTATCCGTAGATACGGCGCAGCGCCTCCATGTGCTGGTGGCGGGTTTGGCGTCGAACGGCATAGGCCGCGAGCGTCTCGCCAGCGATGCCAAGCTGGGCGCCTAGAAAGGCAGATACAGTGTGGGGGATCAGTTCGCCGGGAGCAAGGGTCCGGCCTGGATATCGCAGCGCGCACAACTGCAGGGCGAACCCGATGCGGTTCTCCGGTCGGCGACGCCGGTCGATATGAATCAGGTCATCGTCTGCCAGAAGATAATGGCGCAGCAGCGCCGCTTCGTCAGTCGGTAGGTCGAGTAGGGCCGAACGCTGTCGGGCGCTGAGGATATGGCGTCTCGGCATGCACGGCTTGTCCCCATTGAACAGAAGTCTGTTTTGGACAACACTGACCCCACGCAAATCAAGGCTTTTCGAGGCCTAATTCCAGAAGGGTTCAATTGGGACAGCGCGCCGCCATCTACGCCAGGGTTTCGACAGCCGACCAGTCGTGCGAACGGCAGCTCCGCGACCTGGCCGGCTTTGCCGAGCGTGGCGGCTATGAAGTGGTCGAGGTCTTCCGCGAAACCGCGTCGGGCATGAAGGCAAACCGTTCGGCGCGGGCTGAGGTGATGAAGCTGGCGCAGGCACGCCATATCGATGCGATCCTCGTTACCGAACTCAGTCGCTGGGGGCGTTCGACCCAGGACCTGCTCGATACACTCAACCGGCTGTCGGGCTGGCGCGTGTCGGTGGTCGCGATGAGCGGCATGACGTTCGAGGTCGATACGCCGCATGGGCGGATGATGGCGACGATGCTCGCAGGTATAGCCCAGTTTGAGCGCGACATGCTGAGCGAGCGGGTCCGCTCTGGCCTTGCTGCAGCGCGGGCACGTGGCCGCAAACTCGGCCGGCAACTGGGGGAGCGACCCAAGTCGGACCGCCTCGCGCCCAAAGTGTTGGCGCATATCGCCGAGGGGCGGAGCTATCGCTGGATCGCTCGCGACCTGGGACTCAGCAAGAACACGGTCGCCGGGATCGTGGCTCGCGCACGGGGTAACGTGAGCCCTGATGTCACGGTGACGACATGACCGGGGCGTCTGGACGGCTGCGTCCCGATCCCCGGCGCAAGGCGCGGTTTCGCGAAATCGCCCGAGGCATTGTCGCCAAGGATCGCTACAATCGGAAGTACGGGATCGCCGTCGACACTGCTGGCGCCATCGCGCAGGCGCTAGAGCGCGCGTACCGCGATGGAGTCCGGGACGACCCGGCCGCAGCCGTTCAAGCGCCCGAACAGGATGATGCCGGCCCGCTGGAATGGGCGTTGATCCCACCACGACCGCGAGATGCCTTCTGGAGTATCTGCCTATACACCCTGGGCCGCGATACCGATCTCCCACGTGACGGCCATCTCGCTCCGGCTATTACCGAACGCGGAACGCCCGGATGGACACTCGTGGCAGGAGGGTACACCCCTGACAGGGTGATCAGCGATAGGAGCATTGGCCCGCTTGTCCGCCTCGGCCTTATCGCGCTCGCAGTCGATTTACCGGTTCGCATGATCGTAACCGCACAGGGGAAGGAAACATGGGCTCTCTTCTGCCAGCGCGGTGGGATGTACCCTGAGGATCTCACTGACATTTGATCCATTTGATCGACATCCATCCGGCGGAATGGTGAAGGGCAGCATCCGCCCCGTTGCAGACGTTCCCAATGGTCGTCATCCCGGCGCATGCCGGGACCGTGGGCTGTCTTTAGAAGCAGCCTCACGTCCGGGCGCCCTGGCGATAGCTATCGCCTCAAGACTTGCCCACGGTCCCGGCATGCGCCGGGATGACGGATGACCGCGCCCCACCCCAAATCAGCCGTCACCCTGAACTTGTTTCAGGGTCCATCAATCCGAAAGCCCAGTTTATGATCGGCCAACCGAGATGGCGGCACGAGCCACCACGCTCCGGCACCAATCGCCCGATGGATCCTGAAACAAGTTCAGGATGACGCAAGGCGGGGGCGCGATGTCCGCTCCCCACCCCTTCTTGCCGTTTCGCTTAGGGTGTCATTTCGCCCTCAGCCGGAACCGACCCCTTCATCCGCGAAAGCACGAAGAGAAGCCGTTTCATCCGCGAAAGCACGAACGATTCCCCTTCCCCATCCGCGAAAGCACGAACGGTTCTTCTTTCATCAGCAAAGCTAATTTTGCAAAATCGGGGCCGCAGATAATCGCGAGCGATGATCGAAGATATGGAGCGACCGTGACCACATAAACGAATGCCCGGCACGAAGGCCGGGCACCCTGGAACGTGATGAGCGATGCTTGCAGGCATCGATCGGGCCACAGACAGTCCCTTCTCATACCCGTTCCCGAGCTTTTGTTCAAGGGAGCGCCCTTCGCGCCACGCTATAGTTTTGCCTGGTCCCGGTCCCAACAAGGGGACGGAAGATGGGAGCTATTACCCTCGCGAAAGCCAGCTTCATGGCGCTCGACCAAATCGAGCGTACGCGGCCGAAATCACGATCGGGGGCGGCAAACCCGACGCGCGCGCATGTTCACCCAAACAGCCGCAAGGCCGGCACGTTCGAGGACGACTTCTTCTACCGCTACGCCAAGGGCGAGCCGGATCGGCTCTACAAGAACGCCACGGAACTGCTGAAGCGCAAGAACGCGGTCCGCCGGCTTGCCCGCGCCGAGGGGCGACCACTCACCGAAGATGAACAGCTCCTCACGCTGATAACGCCCGCAGCGGTACGCGTGTTCAAGGAGCTTACCGATCTTGCCCGCAACTGCGCTGGCAAGGTGTTCCCAACCTGGGAATGGATCGAGACGCACACCGGACTCTCTCGCGCGAGCGTTGGACGCGGGCTATCGATCCTCTCCAAAATGGGATTGCTCGACAAACAGCGCCGGTGCGTACCGATCGATCCTCCCGCCGATCGTCCAAAGGCCCGCAACGCACAAACGTCCAACGTCTATCGGATGAGCTTTCCCAACAGGCTCGCGCGATTCCTTCCGCGTTTTCTACGGCCCATTCCTCTCCCCGATGACGTGGTGCAGCGTGAGGTCGACCGGATCGAAGAGATCGAGGCGATGAGGCTATGGCGCTCGCCCCGACAGGTTGTTGCCGAGGAGATTGTGGATGTGGACCTGCGGCGCATATTGGACAGCCTCGCCATGGCCATCGAGAACCAAGAGTCTCAAAAAAATGGTCAACCGCTCCTAGATTCATATTATATAAGCTGTGAGAAGAGTTGGCCTGGTCGGCCAACGCCCTAACGCCTGACGGCGAGACAGCCCTAGAACCACCAACCCCGACTAGCCACAGCCGCCAACGCCAGATTGAGCCGTGGAACGCGGCGCTGTGCGCCGCGGTGCTCCCGAAAGGAGCAAGCGTTTACCGTGGCGCTCAAAAGGCCGCCTTCATGCTTGGTTCAGCTGATTTTCGTTGATGAACGGGACCATAGCGCCAGTCTGCGCTGTCAAACGGCGTTCAAAAGGGACCCCCGATCGGCGTCGAAGAGGGACCCCTTTTCGGATATGATGTTGGTTTGTTGAAGATGGCCTTGCGCTGCGTGCGGCGGAGGGCGGGCGTAGCCCGACCGGAGGCGCGCGCAGCGCAAGATAGATTTTTGAAGGCGCCGAAGGTGGCTGTCAGCTGCGGTTTTTGAAGCGCCAGCTGTCGTTGCCCGTCTCGACGATATCGCAGTGGTGGGTGACGCGGTCGAGCAGCGCCGTGGTCATCTTGGGATCGCCGAACACGGTCGGCCATTCACCGAAGGCGAGGTTCGTGGTGATGATGACGCTGGTGCGCTCATAAAGCTTGCTGATGAGGTGGAACAGCAACTGCCCTCCCGAGCGGGCGAACGGCAGATAACCGAGCTCGTCAAGCACGATCAGGTCGAGCCGCGACAGCTGCGCCGCCAGGGTCCCGCCTTTGCCGATCCGGGTCTCCTCTTCGAGGCGTGTCACCACTCTACGGCTTTCGCAAGCGTGACAGGCAATGAGCCCGCATAAACGTCTCATCTGGCCAAGCGGTGTGGCCAGCGCGATCGCGGCCCCCTCGCCTCACATCTTCGATCGCGGAAAAATCAGCGCGTCCATGGACAGGGCGCCGCCGCCATGCGCGATCAGAGGCAGCAGGATCGCGGCCCAGCTCAGATGCGTCGGCCAAGCGTCAGGATACACGAATGTCTGGATCACCAGGGTCATGCCGAGCAGAGCGCCCGCCGACAACCGCGTGAACAGGCCCAGCACCAGCAATATCGGAAAAAGGTGCTCGGACCAGGTCGCCATCGTCGCCGCAATCCCGGGCGGGACGAGCGGGAGGGCATATTCGGTGCGAAACAGCTCATATGTGCTGTCGGTGATGGTGATGACGCCTTCCACCTTCGTCCGGCCCGACTGGAAGAATATGGCCGCGACGCCCAGGCGGGCGACCAGCAGCAGCAGCGCGTCCGGTAACAGCGCCTCTATCCGCCGGACAACGGCGTCACGCAAAGGCAAGAACTGGGTCA
Organism: Sphingomonas sp. S-NIH.Pt3_0716; assembly: GCF_003950715.1. NCBI lineage: Bacteria > Pseudomonadati > Pseudomonadota > Alphaproteobacteria > Sphingomonadales > Sphingomonadaceae > Sphingomonas > Sphingomonas sp. S-NIH.Pt3_0716. The sequence continues at coordinate 37,890 of NZ_QLJK01000038.1, forward strand.
TCGTTGGTCTCCAGGAAGGTCGGCCGGGGCGAGATGAGGCCCCGGCCGCGATGTTCATGCCTTGGGCGAAAGCGAGCCGTTGCCCTTGGGGGTCTTGATCGAGGTGCAGGTTCCGGCCTTCACCAGCTTCCAGGCGTTGCCCTGATAGTCGACCTTCGACGTGCCCGCGCAGCTGGTGCCGGCGCCCGCCGCGCAGTCGTTCTTGCCGGCCAGCGAGACGCCGTAGCATTTCTCCATCTTCGGCTTCGTTTCGGCATGGGCGGACGCCGCGAGAGCGCTGGCGGAAGCGATGGCGATGCTGGCGGCGATCGCCGCATGAGTGGTGCGCATGATGATGTCCTCTTCGATCCGTCGCCTCTTCGCGCGGCCCGGACAGGAGCCGGACCGCGCGGTGACCGGGGAGGAGGCGGGGAAGCCCGTGTCACATCGACCAGTTCGGGAAACGACAGGGTGCGGTTACAATGCGCTCGCGCAAAAAATTATCGGTCGCTGTCGTAACCGACGACCGGGCTCGTGCGAACAAGCGGGCGAGGAGACTGAATGCAGACGACAGAGGGGCATCTGCGCGCGTTGATGATCGATGGGCTTGGCGGAGACGCCGCCGCCCATGCGGCGTTGCTGCGCCTGCTTGTCCCGCTGCTGCGGGGTTTCTATCGACGCCGGGTTCGCGGCGCCGACGACGATATCGAGGATATGGTGCAGGACACCCTTATTGCCGTTCACACACGCCGTGCGACCTATGATCCCGAGCGCGCCTTCACAGCGTGGCTCTACGCCGTTGCGCGGTACAAGATGATCGACCATTTTCGCCGCGTCGGCCGGCTGAGGCCGATCGACGATCTGGCGGATTCCCTGGTCGCGGACGAATTCGAGGCCAGCAGCATCGCCAGGCTCGATATAAATGATCTGCTGGAGCAGCTTCCGCCCAAGCAGGCGCGGATGATCCGCGCGATCCGGCTTGAGGGACTGAGCGTCGCCGAAGCCGCGAGCGCGGAGGGAATCGGCGAATCCGACGTCAAGGTATCGGTGCATCGCGGGCTGAAAGCGCTGATGGCGCGGGTGCACGGGGCCGTGCGATGAATACGGACGATCTGATCCAGACCCTTGCCGGCGACACCCGCCCGGTGGCCCGAAACAGCATCGCGCGGCGGTTGGTCGTCGGTGTGTTCGCCGGCGGCGTCGCATCCGCGCTGATGATCATGGCGTCGATCGGCGTTCGCCCGGATCTGGGAGCGGCCATGCAGGGCGCGTCCTTCTGGTTGAAGTGGGGATATACCTTGTCCCTGTCGATCGCCGCGCTGATGACGACCGCCCAGCTGGCGCGCCCCGACAGCGGGCGATTGCGCGGCTTGTGGGCGCTTGCAACACCCGTCATGCTTCTTGGCGTGGTCGGCCTTGTCGAACTGGCGCAAACGCCGCACTCGCAATGGATGGCGATGTGGCTCGGTCATAGCTGGAAGAGTTGCCCCTGGCTGGTCCTTTCGCTGTCCGTCCCGATCTTTGTAGGCCTGCTATGGTCCTTCCGCCGTCTAGCCCCCACCCGTCTGCGCGCCGCCGGGGCAGCCGCTGGACTGGCGGCGGGAGCCTTCGCTGCGACAGTCTACTGCATCCATTGTCCGGAGGTGTCGGCGATCTTCGTGCTGACATGGTATTCGCTGGGAATGCTGCTCGCGGCCTTTCTCGGCATGATTGTGGGGCCGCGGTTGCTCCGCTGGTGAAGCCGGATTCCAGCTCCGCCAGACCATGTCGCCGCCGGTCGCGGAAATTTCGGACTGCCCTGTAACCGCCGGCCGCGCCCGACCGAAAGACAGACGCCATCTTGGCTCAACATTCTTCCGGAGAGTTCCTCATGCACACCTACAACACCGGCATCGGCATCGCCGCTTCCGCAGCCGCCATCGCGATCGTGGCCGCCGCCGCCCCTGCCGTGGCGAAGGACGACGCGAACACGAAGGTCGTTCACTGCTACGGCGTCAACAGCTGCAAGGGCACGTCGGACTGCAAGACCGCCAGCAACGAATGCAAGGGCCAGAATGGCTGCAAGGGCCAGGGCTTCAAGGCCATGACCGTCAAGGCGTGCAAGGCGGCCGGAGGCAGCCTGACCGAACCGAAATGACGTTCCCATGTCCGGCGCGCACAGGTGCGCCGGACAGTCCTTGCCAACAGGAAGCGTGCCCATGATCCCGTCATTTCCAGGTTTCGGACTTGGCCTGCGCAAACAGCATTATGCCGACTTTCTGGACGACCGTATCGACGTCGATTTTCTCGAGGTGATCTCGGAGAATTTCATGATCGACGGCGGCCGACCGCGACGGATCCTGCGCGATATTCGCGCGCGCTACCCCGTCGCCCTCCATGGCGTGTCCATGTCCATAGGCTCCGCCGATGGCCTCGACGGCACCTATCTCGCCCGGCTTCGCGCGCTGGTGGACGACATCGAGCCTCTGTTCGTGTCCGATCATCTCAGCTGGTCGCGGATCGAGGGGTTCAGTTCACACGATCTGCTGCCCCTGCCCTACACGCAGGAAGCATTGGATATCGTCAGCGCCAATATCGACCGCGCGCAGAATGCGCTGGGACGCGCGATGCTGATCGAAAACCCGTCGACCTATATCGACTTCGCTCCGGCGGACATGACCGAATGGCAGTTCCTGGACGCCCTGTGCGCGCGAACGGGCTGCGGGCTTCTGCTGGACGTCAACAATGTGTTCGTCAGCGCCAGCAACCATGGCTTCGACCCGATCGCCTATCTCGACGCCGTGCCGCATGACCGCGTGCGCCAGATTCACCTCGCCGGGCACAGCCAGGGCGAACGCCTGCTGATCGATACGCATGACCAGCCGGTGCCCTTGTCCGTCTGGCATCTCTACGCGCATGTCCTCCCGAAGCTCGGGCCGGTCGCGACCATGATCGAGCGCGATGACGCCATTCCGCCCTTGGCGGACCTGATGGCCGAACTCGCCATTGCCCGCGGAATCGCCGCCGGCGGTATGGAGAAGGCGGCATGAGCCTGCTGGCGCTTCAACGCGACATGCGGGACTGGCTGACGCAGGAAGACATGGCCGCAGCCGCACGCATCGGCGTGACTGCGGAGCCCGGTCTGGCCGTCTATCAGAACAATTACCGCACCCAACTGGTCGCCTGCCTCGAAAGCAGCTTTCAGCGGACCCGCGACTGGATCGGCGAGGACATGTTTCTTCATGCCGCGGTGAATCATATCGACAGCGTGCCGCCGAGCAGCTGGACGCTCGACGCCTACGGGCGGGACTTTCCGGCCACGCTGGCGCGGCTTCATCCCGCAGATCTTGAGATCGCGGAGATTGCCGCCATCGAGCTCGCGCTGGAAGACCTGTTCGTCGCAGCTGACTGCGTCGCCGTAGGAGTGGAAGATTTGGCCGACGTTGATTGGGATCGCGCGATAGTGACCTTCGCGCCGTCGATCGACCTCCTGCATCTTGAAACCAACGGGTTTGCGATATGGCAGGCCCTGGTCGACCAGAAGGAGCCCCCCGAGCCCCGATATCTGGACAAGCCCGAGGTCGCCCTCCTGTGGCGCGAGGGCGAACAATGCCGCATCAGGATCGTGGGCGACGCCGAGTTGAAGGCGTTGCTCAACCTACGGCGAGGCATGACGTTCGGCGAGCTGTGCGGCGACAGCGCGCTGTCGCTTGGCGACCAGGCTGGCGCGGCGGTGGTCGGACAATGGCTGGGCGCGTGGCTATCCGACCAGATGATCGCCGCCATCAACTAGGCCTCGCGCACCGGGCCGCGAGGCGCACAACCAGCCGTGAAGATCGCGCCATCTCCGGTATCCTTGCCCCTGAGAACTGGGGATTGGGATCACACCTCAAACCATGGTAGGACGTCCGCCGCCGAACGGGCATAGGCATCTGCAGGCGGCGGAGGATTTGCCATTCCGATGAAGACGATAGGTTTGGTGGAACTCGCAAGGATCGCCGGCGTCCACGTCTCCACGGTGTCGCGCGCGCTGGATGACAATCCCCGGGTTTCGGCCAAGACGAAGACGCGCATCCGGGCGCTGGCGGAAGAACATGGCTTTCGCCTCAATCAGACGGCGAGCTTCTTCCGCAAGCGCAGGACCGGCGCTGTGGGCGTGGTTTTTCCGCTGGGGCACGAGGTGCAGCAAAGCCTGTCCGATCCCTTCTTCATGGGTTTGCTCGGCCCCCTCGCCGACGCGCTGGCGGAGCAGGGTTACGACCTGCTGCTGTCCCGCGTCGTGCCGGGCGACGAAAGCTGGCTGGAGAATATGGTTCTGTCCGGCCGGGTCGATGGCATCATCCTGATCGGTCAATCGGACCAGACCGATGTCATAGAAGGCGTGGCGAAACAGTTCGCGCCGCTGGTCGTCTGGGGCGCGCATCGCCCGGATCTGGCGCAGATCACCGTCGGCACCGACAATCTGTCGGGCGGAGAGATGGCGGCGCGACATCTTATCACCATCGGGCGGCGCAGGCTGGCGTTTCTCGGCGATCCGACCGTCCCCGAATTCGCCGACCGCTATGCGGGCTTCCACCGCGCCATCGGTCGGGCCGCGGAGGTCGAGGAAATCCTGCTTCCCCTGCACCTGACCGATCAGGACGCCTATCAGGACATGGCGCGTTATCTGGAAGGACACGCTTCGCCGGACGGCATCTTCGCCGCCTCGGACGTGATCGCGATGAGCGCGATGCGGGCTGTGGCGGACCAAGGGCTGCGCGTGCCGCAGGACGTGTCGATCGTCGGCTATGACGACATCAGCATTTCCGCGCATACGGTTCCGCCACTCACCACCGTCCGCCAGGATATGCGCAGCGGCGCGCGGCTGCTCGTCGATCTCCTCATGCGCCGCATGGGCGGTGAGACGGTGTCGTCCGTCGCGATGAAACCAGAACTGATCCTGCGCGGGTCGGCCTAGATCAGGCCGCCACGCCACGCTCCTCCGTCATGCGCAACGTCGCCGCCGCCGCGACCAGCATCATGGCGCCCGACAGGAGGAGCACGTTGCGGGGATCGCCCCCCAGCAACGGTCGGTAGATGAGCGGCATCACGAGCGTTTCGATCATCATCGGAATGACGATAAACATGTTGAAGATGCCCATGTAGACTCCGGTTCTGGCAGGCGGGATGGCGCGCGCCAGCATGACATAGGGGTTGCCCATCAGGCTGGCCCAGCCGACGCCGACGCCGATCATTGCGGGAACGAGGCCGATCCTGCTCGTCACCAGGCTGAGCCACAGCATGGCGGCGCCGACCAGCAGCATCGCGCCCGCATGCACCGGCCTCGCGCCGACCCGCCGGACGATCGGCATCATCGCGAACGCCGCGATGAAGGCGACGAAATTGTAGAGCGCGCCCGCCTGCCCCGTCACAAGGACGGCTTGGCGGAACGCAGCGCTGCTCGCGTCCGCCGTGCCGAACAGCGACCGGCCAAGGGCAAAAGCGATATATTGCCAGTAGGCGAACATCGCGAACCACTGGAACAGCATGGCGACGGCCAACTGCCGCATGGGTCGAGGCATATCGCGCAGCGCCGCCATAAAGTCGCGCGCCGCCGCCTTCGCCGTCAAAGCCTCGCCATCGATGCGCGCGCGATCCTGCGGGTCGAGCGGCAGTTCGGGGACGCGCATGACCGAGTAGAGGATCGTCGTGATTGTCAAACGGCGTTCAAAAGGGACCCCCGATCGGCGTCGAAGAGGGACCCCTTTTCGGATATGATGTTGGTTTGTTGAAGATGGCCTTGCGCTGCGTGCGGCGGAGGGCGGGCGTAGCCCGACCGGAGGCGCGCGCAGCGCAAGATAGATTTTTGAAGGCGCCGAAGGTGGCTGTCAGCTGCGGTTTTTGAAGCGCCAGCTGTCGTTGCCCGTCTCGACGATATCGCAGTGGTGGGTGACGCGGTCGAGCAGCGCCGTGGTCATCTTGGGATCGCCGAACACGGTCGGCCATTCACCGAAGGCGAGGTTCGTGGTGATGATGACGCTGGTGCGCTCATAAAGCTTGCTGATGAGGTGGAACAGCAACTGCCCTCCCGAGCGGGCGAACGGCAGATAACCGAGCTCGTCAAGCACGATCAGGTCGAGCCGCGACAGCTGCGCCGCCAGGGTCCCGCCTTTGCCGATCCGGGTCTCCTCTTCGAGGCGTGTCACCAGATCGACGGTGTTGAAGTAGCGGGCGCGAGCGCCCCTTCGCACGACATTGGCGGTGATCGCGATGGCGAGGTGGGTCTTGCCTGTCCCCGTGCCGCCGACCAGCACGATATTGCGGCGAGGCGGGAGGAAGGAGCCGTCGTGAAGGGAGCGGATCATCTCCTCATTGATCGGTGTGCCCTCGAAGCTGAACCGCTCCAGGTCCTTCACCACGGGCAGCCTCGCAGCCGTCATCCGATAGCGGATGGAGGCTGCATCCCGGTGGGTCGCCTCGGCACGGAGCAGGTCGGTCAGTATCTCCATGGTGGTGCGCTTGCGCTGGAGGCCGGTAGTGACCGCCTCGTCGAACGCCGCCGCCATGCCCTTGAGTCCGAGGCCGCGCATCGTGTCGATCATATCATGCCGCTGCATCATAGCCTCGCAGCAGATCATAGCGGGCACAGTCGGCGAGCGGAGGATGCTGCAGCATCCGGTCTTCCGAAGTGACGATGCTGTGGGGTGTCGCCGGCTCGCGGCGCCGGGAGAGGATGTTGAGGATCAGCTCGTCGCTGGCCGTTCCGTTCGCCAACGCTTCGCGCACGGCAGCCTCTACCTGTCATCGGTCGTGCAATTCTCCGCAAAAGTGGGCTTTGAAAATTCCCTAGTTGGTGGCCCCTTCATCTCATTCTGCCGGGGCTAGCCCCGGCAGAATGAGATGAGCCGACATTGTCCTCATCTC
>NZ_QLJK01000039.1:0-44250 GCF_003950715.1 Sphingomonas sp. S-NIH.Pt3_0716
CCTGGTTTGCGGACCCCATCAGGGCCAGCAGTCCCTCCCGACTGCAACAGTAGGCCGGACAGACGACTGCAACCGACCGAACGTCAAAACATCAATTTGTACTTGCAACGCGGGAGCCATCCACAGAAGACGGACCGCTCCTGGGACCCCAAATTTGGCGTCTGAGCGCCCGCAAAGGGGCGGGCGCAGAAGTGCCTCTACGTGCCGGCCGCGAGCGTGGCCGCCAGTCACCAAATTCGCCGTTCCATGTATGATCCGGTCAAAATGAGCCTACGGTCCGCTTTCCCCTCTGGAGCACGTTCGCCTGCGGCGCCCGGCGGATTCGAAGATCGATCACGACACCAACGGCATTTTGTAGTAACGATAAGCGATTGACTGCTAATCAAATCGTAACTACAAAATGCTATGATCATCGTATGGGATGAGCCGAAGCGGCAAGCGAACCTCGTCAAGCACGGGATCGACTTTGCCGATGTGGGCGAAGGGTTCTTCCTCTCCGCCCTGGTCATGCCTGCGAAGGATGGACGCTTTGCCGCCATCGGTGAGATGAACGGTAAGATCACGGTGATTTTCGCTGTGCTGGGCACCGAAGGCGTCTCGATCATCTCGGCCCGCCCGGCCAGCATTACGGAACGGAGGCTCTTGCCATGACCTACCCGAAAAACGCCGCTCTCGGTTACACCAAGGCCGATATGGATGCGGTCAGCAATAATCCTGAATGGACTGCTGAGGATTTCGCCAGGGCCAAGCCTTTCGCTGAGGCCTTCCCGGATCTCGCAAAGTCGATTCGTGCACGCGGTCCGCAGAAAGCCCCGAAAAAGGTTAGTACCACACTGCGCCTTTCGCCCGAGGTGATCGAGCATTTCAAATCCGGCGGCCCGGGTTGGCAGTCACGGATCGATGCAGCACTCAAGGATTGGGTGGCTGCACACTGAGGCCGACAGCGCCCATCCGCCCGGAAGGGCGAAGACAAGCTGCCGGACCGCTCCTGGAGAGCTGAGCACGACCGCTCACGTCGGTATAGGGTCGCTGTCAGGCGAAGAGCTTTGGGAAAAGCGTATCCTGGGTGTCACTCGAGAAACGAAGTGATACCGGCCCCTTCGGGGTATCGGACGCCAGCAGTCCAGCGTCGGTGAGTTCCTTTAGGACGCGTCGCGCGCTGCGCTCGGGCAGACCCGTAAGGCGCGGAGCTGCACCCCGCTCGAATTCTCCTCGAATAAGGGCTTCCTGGAGTAACCAGTTACTCTCCGGAGACAAGCCATCTGTGATCAACACATGGCGCTCAAGCCGCTTCGATAGGGTGTCGAGTTCGAAGACGCCCGACATGTAGCTGATTTGATCGAGACAGACTTTGAGAAACCACTCAGCAAATCCCACCAGATGCGCTTCGGAAAGGTTTCCCCGGCCATCGCGATCTCCCTGACGCGGTGCATCGGCCGAGGCCATGTACTTGCGATATTCTGTCCGGCCAGCATCTCCGGGCTCCAGCCCGCGTGCAAGCCCTCGAGATACCGACCATAGCCCGTGCGCGCCGATCCCTGCCTTGAGCGCCATGGCGTGGCTCATCAACCGACTAATCCGGCCATTGCCATCGGGAAAGGGGTGAATCCAATTGAACCGGTGGTGTGCTGTTGCCAGTGCCAGTATGCGCTTTGCTTTCCCGGCTCCCACTGCGGTCAAGCGCATTCCATCCTTGGGTTCAAAGGCAAACCGCGAGAAGAAATAGCTCATGAAATCGGCCACTCTGGCCGACGATGGCGGAGTGTGGCGGCCGATCTGGACATCGTGCTCGGCCCTTGATCGCCATTCGCCCGGCGTCATGACAAAGCTTCGCTCCCCACCGCGCACGGTGAGCATGTCGATCGAGGCATCCGCGTAGAAATCGCGGTGCAGTTGCAGGATAAAATTTGGGTCGGCAGGATCGGGAAGTTCGCCATGAATGGCAGCGCGATCGATGGCTTCCTGTACGCGGTAATGCGCGGCAGCTTCGGCCATGAGATCTCGTTGATCGTCATCGCGTTCGCCGGCCAACGCGCGCTCGATATCCCGTGGACGGGTGCGGTGCCCCTCGATGAGGTTACTGTAGTAGGTGTTCATCACTCGCACGAGGCTGGCTAGATGGAGTGCGGTCTGCGGATGAAGTGCTCGCCCGAGACCTTCGGCCCTGGCTGCTATTTCGGCGACGAGATCCGGCAAATCACCGGCCGGTGCATCGATCCGTGCAGGCTCGATCTGTGTGGGGGATTCGACGTTCACTGCCACAGTTTTGGCCGATCCTTCTAGCCGGTTCTCTTATGCTCACATTAGCCCAAGAATAGCCGTTTTTCCAGCCTTTATGCTTTACTTTCAGCACTGCCTGATGGGCTATGGAGTGGCAATTTGGCCGGTCATTTGGCCGATCTTCTTGCCAAAGTTCGCCCTCCGTCGCGGCACCCCGTTCCGACAGGCCTACGCTTCGGTTGCACTTGACGCCCATTTCGCAACAGTAGGCAGCCGTGCCGATATCGTCCGAAGCGCCATGGCCCCCAATCCGCATGATGCCACCAACAAGCCGCTGGAGCGAGGTCCCAGCGATCTTTCCGACCACGGCTTGGACATCATTCCGGGTCAGCCGACCCAGGGCATCAAGGTGAAGACGCGGGATTTTCGTTAAATGGCGGCAGGAGCTGCTGCAATCGAGCCGCCATTCCCCTCCATCGGCGACACGCAGCACGGGATAAGGATCATCGCCAAGCAGTATGCCGATGAGCTCGCGCCGCGTGCCGCGTGGCATGTCATTTGCGCCTTGCGGGCTTGCACGCGGATCGGGCCTCGGCCCCGTTCTGGTCCTGATTTTCGAACACCCAGTTGAGATAGGCGGCGATGCGGATACCTTGCGGTTCGAACGCGGTGGGATGACCGGCAAAATGTTGCTCAGGAGCAGGTTCTCGCGGAAGCGGTCGCCATCATAGCCTTTGTCGGCAAGCAAGGCGCCCCACATGCCGAGCGCGGCATTTTTCGGGAAGTTTCTGCTCCTGTGATGCATTCGCACCTCCTGGGCTCGAAGTCGCTAGACGGGCGTCCGACACATTTTCGACGAGGGGGGAATTCCATCATGCCCAGCACCCGATTGACCAGGCTCAAGCGCCTGCGTCTCAAACTCGACATCGACCGGCCCGCCGCGCATGCGGGTGAAAGCAGGGTGTCTCACACCTCCCGCGTCGCCCAGCCGACCGCCAGCGCGCCCGACAGCCAGGCGCGCCCATCAAGGCTGAGCCTCCGCCGTGCCGCAATGGCGCGCGGTGGCTCGCGTCGCTGACCGCCCTCCGTCCCGCAGGCTTGATGCCATGGGCACGCACGCGCCGATGCTCCGCCTCTCCCGTCCGCCAGGGAACAGCCACAAGCCCCCGCCTCCGCGCATTCGCCAGGCCCCGGCGCGGGTAGCGGAAAAATCCGCGGCGTCCACGCGCATTCATCGCATTGTCCACGATCTGTTGGGGATTTTGTCATAGGCCGCGCCACGATGATGTGCGAATCGCTCATGCCGCGCCTTTTCCGGACCATCCTCCCTCTCCTGTGCATGATCGCATGCATGGTGATGATGGCACTTGGATGGTCCTCCCCCGCCGCCGCGGAAATGCTGCGGATCGGCCATCCTTTATGCCATGCCGTGAGCCAGGCGGTGGCGCAGGGCGATCGCGCGCCTTCCCCCTTCGCCTGTCGCGGCGCGCCTCTAGGATATCAGAAGGGAACACTCTGGCTTCGCGCGACGCTGCCCGCTCGCGCAGGGGAGCCCGACGACCTGTCGCTGATCGTCCACAGCTCGCGTTTCGATCGTCTCGGCGTCGCATTCACCTATGCCGATGGCGCGGTGGAGCGCCAGCATGTGCGCAGCGGTGATTTCGGGCCCCATTGGCGGGCCGGCGGACAGCTTGCCTTTCGCGCGCCGCGCCGCGACGCCGCGCTCACGGCCGTGACCCTGCGGTTCGACAAGGTGGCGAGTGCGCGCCTGCTGCGCATCAGGCTCGTCGGCGAGGCGCAGAAAGCACCCAGACGGCCGCGCTTCATCATCACGCCCGGCCAGACTGGCGACGTTACTCAAGCGCCGGCCCTGCTGCACGGGCAGGAAGGCGGCGTCGTGCTCGCCGACAAAGCTTATGACAGCAATGCTTTACGGACAATCATCGCGAAAATGGGCCCGAAGCGGTCATACCTTCAAACCGCTGCCGTAAGGTCGCCATCCCGCATGACACGCTGATCTACAAACACCGCAATCGTATCGAACGATGCTTCGGCAGGCTCAAACACTTCCGCCGCTTCGCAACACGCTACGATCGCCGCACCATCCACTTCGCCGGCTTCACAAACCGCGACGCCGCCACGATCTGGTTACTCTGAATGTCGATCCGCGCCAGGATTGTCAGCGGGCAGGCGGATTGAAGTGCGGCAAGTGCCCTGAATGTTCTGCGCATAATCGACCCTAACCCCAAAATTGTGAAACCAAGAAATGCATCACAAATAGCTGGCAAAGAGCAATGCACCGTCCAGCGGATCGCCCAACTTAGGGCTCAACCGCCCCACCGTTCGCGCCCGCAGCCAAGGCTGCATGCGATCGGCCAATCCGCCGACCAGCGTGCAGCGGCTAGCTCCGCGTTCAAAAATTGTCTCGATGAACCGTTCGATATGCTGGACCGCATCCTCGACGATCGAACGAGCAATGGCATCATCCGCTTCAGCGTAGTCCATCACCAGAGGCGCAAAACTGCCGTAGTCCTTAGGCGTAGCCTTATCCATCCAGCCGATCGCCTTCGTTGTGTCATGATCGAACCGCTCTGTTACCGCTCGGCTCAGAGGAGTGGCCTGTGATCGCCCGTCCAATGCGCGCAGAGCATGGCGCATTGCGCTCAAGCCCAGTGCAGCGCCGCTGCCCTCATCTGATATAGGGAAACCATAGCCACCGATGGTAAAGTCCCGGCCACCTGCGCGCACCTGCGCGATACTCCCCGTTCCTAAAATAAGGATTGCCCCATCTGCGCCGCCATGCGCCCCTAAGTTGGCGATGAAGGCGTCCGTCCCATAATTGACTGAGGCAAAGGGAAAGGCGAACCTCTCCAGCGCGTCGCGCACACCCGGTCGAGAAATGCCGGCAATGCCCATGCCCGCACGGATCGTTTCTACCTGCATCGAAGAAAGTCCCGCTTCAGCGATCGCTTGATTGGATACCGCGCACAATGTCGTATAGAGCGCTTCCAGGCCGATCCGAGCATTGGCCGTTCCGCCCTGTCCTGTGCCGATCACATTGCCTTCACTGTCGATCAGCCGCGCACGGCAATTACTGCCACCCGCATCGATGCCCAAAAAATAGCTCATGATGGAACTTCCTTTTGCTGTTCGCCCCAATGGCGCGCCCGCACTGTCTGGCCGATGCCGGGATTGCACTGGTTGCGCGGGTCGATCTGGCGATAGAAATCCGCAAGATCGGGCTTTGCCTTGTAGAGATGGCCAACATTATGTTCGGCTGGATATTCCGCACCGCGCTCATCGAGCAGCGCCCAGATGCGATGCTCGAAAGCCAGCAGGTCTACGCCTTTACGAACGATATAATCCTGATGGAACACATGGCACATAAAATGGCCATAATAGAGGCTATGGATGCTCTGCGCCGCCAGATCCGGCGGCAATTTCTCCTGCCATTCCGGTATATTGCGCGGCAAAGCTACGTCCAGTGGCACGATATCCTCGACTTCGCGAGCATGCACTGCGCGATAACGCACCGCCGCCCCCGCCGCGACGAAGCGATGCAGGAACGCCTTGGCCGCCAGCGCTGGGCTACACTCAAAATACCCCCCCTCGCCGGCGGCAAATAGATCGGTGAGTAAAGCGCGGGTATCCGCAACCGCCGCCAACGGCATCTTGAGCAGCAGATGATGCTCGAACCTATTGCGCCAGGCGCGCATCTCAGGCGGCAGATGATCGGGCAGCATCCGGCCGATACGCTGCATTATCCGGTCGCTAAACCCCGCCCCGACAAGGGGAAGCGCATCAACCCGTGATTTCAATGCAAACAACCGGGGCAGCCGGTCCGTCCCCAGCCGCTCGATCGCGATGAACATGTCCTTGCCATAACGATCGGCAATGTCGAACGCGTCGCGGTGCATATATTCGCCCGCCACCGGCAGAAAGCTGAATTCACCCAATATGGTGCGCCGTATCGCCGTCAACTGTGCGGGATCATTGGTCCCGATATAGAAGGTGGTGGCGCCTTCTTCCTTCACGAAACTGTCCAGCCGCACGGCAAAGACGATGATCTTGCCGGCGCTGCCCGCCGCTTCATACAGGCATCGACTGTCGGCATTGAATCGAGCGGGCGTCGCGCTGTCGATATCGCGCACATGGCCGGCATAACCACAGTCATGCGCCCATCGATCCGCCGCCGCATCGACATCGTCGGGCCGGAAGTCGCCACTCTCCAGCCGCCGCAGCATCTCTTCGGGATCATCGCCCAGCGCCACGCCCAGATGATTGACCAGCCGCAACGCCCCGTCCGCGCCGATCTGGCCATAGAGACTGAGCTGCGTATAGGCAGGCCCGCGCTGCACCAGCGATCCGCCCGAATTATTGCACACGCCTCCCACCACCGACGCGCCGAAGCAGGAGGAGCCGATCACCGAATGCGGCTCTCGCCCCAGCGGCGCCAGCGCCTTTTCCAGCGCATAAAGCGTCGTACCGGGCAGGCAGACGACTTGCGCACCATTGCGGATAAGATGCAGCCCGTTGATCCGCGTTGTGCTGATGATCACGCAGCCGCCGGGATAACCATCGCCATTGGGCGTCGATCCGCCGGTCAGCCCGGTATTGGACGCCTGCATAATGATCGACACATCTGCCGCCACACAGGCCTGCGCCACTCGCCACTGCTCGACCAGACTGCCCGGCCGCACTACTGCCAGCGCAGCGCCCGATCCGGTACGATAGCCATGGCGATAGCGCGCGGTCGCCTGTGAGCCAGTCAGCACATGGCGCGCGCCCACGATCGCGCGCAGCCGGGGCAGCAGGCCCCTCATTCGCTGCTCTCCTCCATCTCCCCATTGATCCAGGTCCGCCGCACCTGCCGGTCGCAGTCCATATGAACAAGATCCGCGCACAGCCCAGGCGCTATCGCGCCTTTGCGATCCTCCAGCCGCAAAAAGCGCGCCGGATTGCCGCTCGCCATGCGCGACGCTTCAACCATGGAACAGCCCATCATGTCTATCGCGTTGCGAAACGCCTGCGCCATATTGAGCGCCGATCCCGCCAGCGTTCCGTCCGGCCCGCGGCATATGCCATCCACGACATGGATAGACTGTCCCATCAGGGTGAAGCTACGCTGCGCACCTCCCACCGGCGGCATCGCGTCCGTCACCAACATCGCACCCTCTAGTCCGCGCGCAGCAATTGCCACACGCAGGGTCGCTGGATGCACATGTACTCCATCGACGATCAGGCCGAAATGGCTGCTCCGATCCAGCAATGCGGCCGCCACCATGCCCGGCTCCCTGCTTCCCATCTGCGTCATCGCGTTGAACAGATGGGTGAAGCCGTTCAAGCCTTCGCTTAGCGCCGCGACCGTCTGGTCATAATCAGCCAGGCTATGCCCCGCCGCGACCAGAACCCCCGCATCACGCAACGCCCGGATAGCCCCCGACGGTGCCAGTTCCGGCGCCAGCGTCACGATCCGCCGCCCGATCGTCGGCCGCGTCAGCCGCTCCAGCACCTTGGGATCGATGGCGGTGAATTTGGCGGCGTCATGAATGCCTTTCTTCACCGGGTTGAGGTGCGGCCCCTCGATATGCAGGCCCAGGACGCCGGGCACGCCCTGCACGAGCGCAGCTTCTCCTGCCGCGATTACCGCATCGACCACATCCGCATCATCGCTGATCAACGTCGGCAACAGACCCGTCGTCCCGAACCGCCGATGCGCGCTCGCAATCGCGCGGATGCCCTCCACATCAGGCTGATCATTCAACAGTATGTTGCCGCCGCCATTGACCTGCGTGTCGATAAAGCCGGGTAGCAGCCATCCGCCCTCCAGCGCTACCGTATCATATCCTGCTGGCACCGCGTCCCGCGCCACGATGCCAAGGATATGCCCGCCTTCAAGCAGCAGCGCGCCATCATCGGCAATCCCATCCGGCTGCACGATCGCTGCACCGACAAGCGCATGCCCGTTCATAGCGTCCGCGTCACCTTAGCCAGATGCGGCGGCGCGTCGGGATTATACCCGCGCGCCAGCGACAGCGCATTGGCGAGGCCATAGAAGCTCTGTATTTGCGCGATCGCATTCAGCACCGGATGCACATCCCATTGCCCCGGCAACGCCAGCGTCGCCGCCGCCACATCATCAGGATGGCCCACCGCAATCACCTGCGCCCCACGCGCCCGGAAATCCTCCAGCCGTTCGCGCAGCCCGGCCCGCGCCGCATCGATCGGTCCCAGCGCCAACACCGGATCACCCTCGCCGATCAACGTCATGGGCCCATGCGCCACCTCCGCAATGCTGAACGCCTCGGCATGCAGGCTCGACGTTTCCTTGAACTTCAGCGCCGCTTCCCCCGCGATCGGCAGGGTCAGGCCGCGCCCCAGCACCAGCATATTGCCTGGCTCTTTCAGCAACGGCACAGCCCCGGTCCAGTCGGCCGCAACCGCCGCCTCCAGCACATCGCCGACAGACGCCAAAGCCGCCAGCAACGCCTTGTCCTCGCTCCATTCCGCCGCCAGGTGCGCCAACGCGACCAACGTACCGATGAAGCTCTTGGTCGCCGCCACGCTGGTTTCCGGGCCAGCATGGATGGGAATGCAGATATCCGCCAACTCCGCCAGCGGCGACGCATCATCATTGACGATGGTGACCACCAGCGCGCCCTGCCGCTGCGCATCCACCGCTGCGGCGATCAGGTCCGGGCTGCGCCCCGACTGCGAAATGGCAATCAGCGGCACGCCTTTGAAGCGCGGCGACGTCGCCTTGTACAACGAGCCAATCGATGGCGCATGACTCAATGTCGGCAAGCCCGCCCGCGTTTCCAGCAGCACCTTGGCAAAGGCCGCCGCCTGATCCGAACTGCCCCGCGCCAGCGTTGCGGCAAAGGGCGGCGCCAGCACGCGCAGCCGCTGCCCAACCTCCCGCATCAGACCGGCATTGCGCGCAATCTGCGCCGCACAGCGTTCCGGCGCTTCAGCCGCCTCACGCGCCATCAGCGTGGTACGGCTCTTATCCTGTATCGCGATCATGCCGAAACAATACCAAATGAACGAAAAAAGGCAATTGGATTTATTTTGGTTGCATCGAAATGCGACAAGGACAATACCACATGCCAGAAGCGCCGCTTGCACACATACTGCCTGCCGCGCATGAAGTTGAACCGATTAAAGCCGGGCGTCAACGACCGGCCACGGAGTGTCCATGAGTACCGAAACCATCGATCCGCGCTATGTCGACATCGACCAATGGCCGACCATTCGCGCGGTCGAAGCGATGCTGGAAGGGCAGATGGCCGCCATCGCGGCCATCGGATCGCAGGCGAAGGCCATTGCACTGGCCTCCGAAGCCGCCGCCGCGCGCCTCGGCACGCAGGGGCGACTGGTCTATGTCGGCGCCGGCACCTCCGGCCGCATCGCGGTACAGGATGGCGTCGAACTTTATCCCACTTATAACTGGCCGCAAGAACGCCTCTTATTCCTAATGGCGGGTGGCCTAGCAGCGCTCACCGAAGCGGCCGAAGGGGCGGAGGATGATGCGGACGCAGCCCGCGCCGAAATCGCCGATGCCGCCGTCGGCCCGCAGGATGTGGTGATCGGTGTCGCCGCCAGCGGACGCACCCCCTACACGCTCGCCGCCATCGCTGCCGCTCGAGAGGCTGGCGCGCTGACCATTGCCGTCGCCAACAATTGCGATACCGCTCTGCCCGCCGCCGCCGACCACGGGCTAGTCGCGGAAACCGGCACCGAAATCGTCGCCGGCTCCACCCGGATGAAGGCGGGCACCGCGCAAAAGGCGACGCTCAACATCCTGTCCACCGCAATCATGCTGCGCATGGGCCTCGTCTATCGCGGCCGTATGGTCAACATGCGCATTTCCAACGAAAAGCTGCGCTTGCGTGGAGAGGCCATGGTGCGCGACATTGCCGATGTGGACATGGCCGCCGCATCGCGCGCACTCGATGCAGCGGGACAGGACATCAAGCAGGCGGTGCTTGTTGCCATGGGGGTAGCAACGCACGAAGCGCACCGTCTTCTTGAAATCCACGGCCAGAATCTGCCGGACGCGATGCGCGCCGCGCAAGGGGGGGAATAGGGGGACATGCGGGAAAAACTGGTCGCACGGGGGGAAGACGGGACGCCGCTCTACCTGCAACTGGCGCGCAATCTGCGCGATCATATCGAAAGCGGCGGGATCATACCGGGCAACGCCCTGCCGTCCGAACGCGACCTCAGCGAAATGGCCGGCATTTCGCGCGTCACCGTGCGCAAAGCGATCGAACAGCTGATCGAGGAAGGCGTGCTGTTCCGCAAGCAGGGTTCCGGCACCTTCGTCGCCCGCCGGATCGAAACGCCCGCCTCCGTCCTGTCCAGTTTCACCCATGATGCCCTGTCACGCGGCGAAGATCCCGGCGTCATCTGGATGATGAAAAGCTATGCCCAGCCGACCGAGGAAGAGGCCGCCGCGCTTTCTATTTCCCCGTCCGCCCGCGTCGCCCGCCTTGGCCGCGTGCGCCTATCGGGCGGCGAGCCGCTGGCGATCGAACATGCCATCGTTCCGGCCGATTGCCTGCCCGACCTCACGACCATCGGCGACTCCCTCTATGAGGCGATGGGCCGGGCCGGTTTCCGTCCTACCTCCGGCACGCAGCGCGTCCGAGCCTCGCTCGCCACGCCGACCGAAGCCGGCCTGCTCTGTGTCCGCCAGAATAGCGAAGTGCTGCGTATCGAACGCATCACCCGCATCCCCGGTGGCCGGGCGGTCGAATTCACCCGCTCCGTCTATCGCGGCGACCGCTATGACTTTGTGACTGAACTCAAGGAAATCGGCTGAATGACAGCATCGATCGCCGCCGATCTGACCGAAGGCCCCACGCCAGAGCGCCCGCCGCTCCGCACGCTGGGCCTCTATCTCCTCCTCGGTTTTTCCGCCGGCCTGCCCTTCTACATGTTCAATGCGGTGCTGACGCTGCGGCTCGCGCGGCATGGCATCGACATCGTCATCATCGGCTTCTTTGCGTGGATCGCGCTGCTGCCGACCTTCAAATTCGTCTGGGCGCCTTTGCTGGATCGCTACAGCGTACCCGGCTTCTCCCATTTCTGGGGCAGGCGGCGCGGCTGGATCATGCTGTCGCAACTCGGCATCTTCTTCTCCATGGTCGCCATGGCCTTCACCTCCAGCGACCAGAGCCTGCCGCTTACAGCGCTCTTCGCGATCCTGCTCGCCTTCTGGACGACCACGTTGGAAGTCGCGGCCGATGGCTGGCGCATCGAACTGGCGCCCACACAGGCGCAGCAGGGGCCGATCGTCGCCGCAAACCTGTGGGGCTATCGCAGCGCCATGGTCGCGGCGGGCAGCGGCGCGGTGCTTGTCGCCGCCTGGGCCGACTGGACCTGGGCCTATCTCGCCATCGCCATCGCCGCCTTCCTCCCCTTCCCCATTCTCGCCGCCATGCGCCCGGAACAGGAAAAGACGAAAGGCCGCACCGGCGCTCTAATCAGCGGCACCCTCGTTAGCCTCGTCATCCTCGCCGTCACCGGCGCGGCCACCGCGCTGATCGGCTGGGTACTGCTCTCTGCCGTGCAGAGCGCGGGCTTCTCCGCCCAAACCAATGTTACGCCGATCGTGCTGGCAGTCGCGCTGCTGCCCTTCGTCGCGCTCGCCATCGCCCTGCCGCGCATCCGCCGCCTGCCGGCCGATGCGCCGGCGAAAATGCCCGGCTTCATCGCCCCCTATGTCGAGATTTTCTGGCGCTATGGCTATGCCGTGCTGCCGGTGCTGGCCTTCGTCTCCTTCTACCGTATGGGCGACGTGCTGACACTCACCCTCTCGCATCCGCTGTGGAATGCGGCGGGCTACAGCCTGGAACAGATCAGCATGGCTGACGGCGTCGTCGCCCTCACCTGTTCCATGGCCGGCGTGGCGCTGGGCGGCCTGTGCGCCGCGCGCCTGCCGATGACGGTCGCGCTTATCATCGGCGCCTGCGCCTCGGCCATCGGCAACTGGGTGTTCGTCTGGCTCTGGTATGCCGAACCGTCCGCCTTCGTCCTGTATGTCGCGGCGGGCGTGGACCAGTTCGGCCATGGCCTGGAAGGCGCCGTCTTTGTCGTCTATCTCTCCATGCTGGTCAGCCCGCGCTATCCCGGCACCCAATATGCCTTCCTGTCGGGCTTCGCCTTCCTGCTGCCCCGCCTGATCGGCGGCGCGGCCGGCGCGATCCAGAAGCAGATCGGCTATGACGGCTTTTTCATCCTGTCGGGCGCGCTCAGCTTCGCCGCCATCTTCTTCCTGCCGATCGTCATGCGCGTTCGGGCCAGAACCGTTTAGGACCAATAATGATAGATGAAATCTGCGAAGCCGCCTTCGCCCCGGCGGTCGAAGCGGTCGCCAGTGGCCGCATCCCCGGCGCGACCCTTGGCATCGTCAGTGCCGACGGCAAAAGCGCAGTGCGCCTGGTCGGTTCAGCCGCCATCTTGCCCGAACGCGAAGCCCTGACCCGCCACCACTGGTTCGACCTCGCCTCCGTATCGAAGGTGATCGCCACCACCACCATGATCTTGCAACTGGCGGAGCAGGGCCGACTCGATCTCGACCGTCCTCTGACCGACGCCATTCCCGACCTGCGCCAATATGACGTCGCCAATGCAGCGGAACGCAAGCTGACCTTCCGTGATTGCCTCGCCCACCGCAGCTTCCTGCCCGCGGTTGAGCCGATCTACACCTATGGCGATGATCCCGCGCGGCTGCGCGCCTTCGTCCTCCAGCGCGAATGGCACCATGGCCCGCCAGTCTATTCCGACATCAATTTCATAATGCTCGGCATCGCGATCGAACGCATCACCGGTGCGCCGCTCAGCGACTGGCCGCTGGGCGATGGCCTGTCCTACGGCCCGCCCCCTGGCCCCGCCGTCGCGACCGAGGCATGCAGCTGGCGCGGACGGGTGCTCAAGGGCGAAGTGCATGACGAAAATGCCGCCGCACTGGGCGGCGCGCCGGGCCATGCCGGCCTGTTCGGCACGGTCGACGGCGTGCTGGGCTTTGCCAGAACGATGCTCGACGGCTCGATCCTATCCCCCGCGATGCTGGCCCAGACCCGCACCGCGCAACTGGGCCACCGCACTTGCGGCTGGGAACGCGCCTTTGCCAGCTGGTCAGGCGGCGACGCCTGTTCGACCGCAACGATCGGCCACACCGGCTTCACCGGCACGGGTCTATGGATCGATTTCGAGCGCGGCCTCGCCTGGACCCTGCTCACCAACCGCGTTCATCCCACCCGCCATGCCGACAGCGGCATCTTCACCCTGCGCCCTGCGGTGGGCGACGCGCTGATCGCGGCGTGGGATGCCGCTTAGGGGAGCTGCCCCTGCGCCAACCCTTCCTCGACCGGCGTATAGGCGCTGACCGCGCCACGCCCGGCCGGAACATCCGTCGCGAAATAGAGCACGCCTGTACCGCGCTTCGGATCGATCCACAGTCCGGACTTCAGGCCATAGGCATCGCCGGCATGGCCGATACGCTGGCGGCCATCGCCGAACGGATCGTCGGCACAGCCGTTGGCGGACGTCGCAAGGAAAGCAATCGCCAGACCATAGCGGCAGGTGAAACCGGTGTTCGTGTCACCCATATCGGCTTCCCCGGTCACGCCATTGGCGGCATCGACGCCGCCATAGGTCCATAGCGGCGTCATCAGTTGCGTCATGCTCTGCGCGCTCAGCAGGCGCCGGCCATCGACCACGCCACGCCCCAGAAACAGGCGGCCCACCGTCGCCAGTCCGCGCGCCGAAATCCGTAGACCGCCCTGCGGAGAGAAGATCGCGCCATTGCGCCCTGCAACCCAGGTCGACAGATCGCAACTGCCATCGCGGGCCGGCGTCACGGTGCAGTCTGGCTTCGCGCCCTTATTATCGTCCCGCACCGGCTGCCCGTCCTGATAGAGCACCACCGCCTGCGCAGCGCGGGCATCCGAACAAGTCGACCAGTTATAGCAGGCGTCCAGTTTCAGCGGCTTTAGCACCAGCCGATCCATCAATCGGTCGAACCGCTCCCCGGTCGCCCGCTCCATGACGGCAGCGACGACCGGAAAGTTGAGATTGGTATAGGCATACCAGTCGCCGGGCCCGTGGTGCGCATCCCATGCTTCCGCCTTGGCCAGGGTGGCGCGCATGTCCGCATTCAGCGGTAGTGCATAGCCGGCGCTGTCGACCAGCCCGGACCGGTGCGACAACAGCAGTCGCAGCGTGATCGGCCGATCGGGAAAGCCGGGGTGGCGCAGCCTGTAGCCCAGCCAGTCGGACACGTCCTGGTCCAGGTGCAGCTTGCCCGCCTCCACCAGCCGCATGACACCGATGGCAACAACCAGTTTGGAAATGGACGCAACCCGCACCGGATCATCAATGGTCAGCGCCCGCCCCGTCGCCTTGTCGGCTGGGCCGCTGACCTTGCTATCGGTCACGCCCGTGCGATCGAAGCTCACCCGAACCATCGCGACAGGCGGATGCACCGCAGGGACTGCAACAACGGGAGCGGAGGCGAGAGCTAGGACAAGAGACAGCATGCGCAAAAGGCTAGTCCGATCCCCGCCAGCACCGCAAGTCCGCCCCATTGCCGCAGGTTATGGCTTGCGCCGTGCACGCCCTATTCCCCTGCCCTGCCTGCTCTCTATGATCCACCTCATGCGTATCATCCTCCCCCTGCTCGCCCTCACCCTGCCACTGACCAGCCTTTCCGCCCAAAATGCGCCGCCGCCGCTCCTCAGCGCGGTCGAACAGCAGCTGGCGCAGGGGCCTGCCGGCACTCGCTACGGCCTGATGGTCGCCACGCTGGATGGCGAGCCGATCCTCGCCATCGCCCCGGACCAGCGCTTCATCCCAGCCTCCAATACCAAGATGTTCACCACCGCCACCGCCTATGCCGATCTGCCCGCGCTCGACGCCGCGGCACGGGGCACCGGCGTCCGCCTCGATCGGGGCGACGTCATTCTGGTCGGCCATGGCGACGCGCGCCTGTCCAGCGCGAACGGCTGCACGATCAACTGCCTCCAGACGCTGGCCGACGCGGTCGCCGCGAAGACACACCATGTGCGCAACATCGTGGGCGACGATAGTTGGTTTCCCGACGAACGCTGGGGACCGGGGATGAGCTGGAACAATATCCAGTCACGCTATGGCACCGGCATTTCCGCGCTGACGCTGGACGATAATGAGGTGACGGCGTCGGTCGCGCCCGCCGCGATCGGCGCATCGCCAGCCGTCACCGCGCCGGCCTATTACGGCATCGACAACCGTATCATCACCGTCCCCGGCAAAAGCGAAGCGATCACGGCCGACCGCGCGCCCAACAGCCGCCTCATCCGCCTGACCGGCACGATCGGCGTGGAAGCGAGACCCGCCTCGCTCCATTTCAGCATCGACGATCCGGCCCATTATGCCGCCTGGCGGCTGCGCGAGGCGCTCCTCGCACGCGGCGTGAGGGTCGATGGCGATATCCTCACCCGCCACCGCCCGCTTGCCCCCGCCGATGATCCTGCCATCCGCAAGGACGCGCCTGCCGCCCAACCGCCCTCGTCCGATATGCTTGCGCAACTCCCTGCTCTGCCGTTGGCGCAGGACATGCGCATCATCAACAAACAGAGCCAGAATCTCCACGCCGACCTGATGCTGCGCCGCGTGTCCCGCGCGCAGGCGAGCGGCTCGATCGCCGATGGGCAAGTCGCGCTTCACCGACTGATGGCGCAAGCCGGTCTGCCTGAAAGCAGCTACAGCTTCGCCGACGGATCGGGCATGTCATCCTATAACCGGATCACCCCGCGCGCCGCTGTCACCCTGCTCACATGGATCGCCCGCCAGCCCTGGGGCATGGCCTGGCGCGAGACGCTGCCGATCGCGGGACATGACGGCACGCTGCGCGGCCGCTTCAAGGGCACGCTGCTGGAAGGCAAGCTGTTCGCCAAGACCGGATCGCTCAACGCCGCGCGCGCCGTATCGGGCTATTTCATCACGAAAAGCGGCCGCACTTTGGTCTTCTCCGCCCTCGCCAACGACATGCCCGATGGCACTGACGGACAGGCCACCGCCGCCGTCGACCGCGCGCTGGTCGACATAGCGGCGGCGCTATAAGCCTTATGCTGGAATGATCTCCACCCGGTCCGCCGCATGCTGCTCCACTGCAGCGCGGCTGAACCACAGCGGCTGCATCTCGCCCGCCAGCCAGCGCGGGTAGAAATTGCGATAACGCGGCGATCGCGGGTCGGCCGACTGGCCGGGCAGCAGCAGGAAGCGGCTATTGTCCCATGCGCCGACATCCGCGACCAGCAGATAGCTGGCACCATGCGACACCTGATAGCCGCGCTTTGCATTGAAACCGCGCGCCATCGGCGTGAAGCCGTCGCCGCCTGACCGCCCACCCTCGATCTTCGGGAAAGCCGCTGCGACCCCCGGCAGCGACGACAGCGGATGGGCCAGCGTCACCCGATGCAGATCACCCCAGCGCCATTGCGCGGGATCGGCACCGCCCAGTTCCGCCGCCTTATTCCACCCGGCGATCAGCGATCGTTCGATCAGCGCATCGCGTGCCAGATCCGGCACCGGCCCCAGCCGCGTGTCGGGCGCGGCCAGTATCCGCAGCATTTCGAACAGATTGACCGACGGAATATATTCCCGCGCCGCCGCCGGCACCACCAGATCGCGGAAGCCCGATTGCAGTTCGGGCATCACCATCTCATAGAGCAGGGCCGCGCCGCTATCCGCCTCCAGCCCGCAATCCCAGCGCTTCAGCAAGGCCGCCGCCGGCTGCGCTTCGGGCAACAGCTTGTCCGGCAGCAATTTCACTAGCGCCCGCGCCGGCAGCGACTGGACATCATGCTGCAGCGCGATGCTGTCCTCGATCCGATGCTTTGGGTGGCTGCGCAGCACTTCGGCAATGCGGTCATAGCGGAAAGGATCGCTCCAGTCGAAGCTGATGACCTTCTTGCCATAGGGATAATCGGCCGGGATATTAAGCTGATTGGCCGACGCGAACCAGCCTTCCTTCGGGTTATGGACAGACGGCATTTCCTCCACCGGCAAGATCCCGGTCCAGTCGAAATCACCGTCGCCCGGCGCCGGGAATAGCCCGTCATGCTTCGGGCGCATCGGCGTGAAGCCGATCGTCTGCCAGCCGGTATTGCCGTCTACATCGGCATAATGGAAATTGGTCGGCGAGGTATGGATCCTGAACGCCCGCCGCAGCGTCGGCCAGTCCTTGGCCAGGTTGATCGCGATGATGGCAAAGCGCATGTTCGCGCCCGGCAACATGCTGACCGTGGCAAAGGCACTGGCCCGCTGCTTTTTGGCATCCTGCGCCACGATCGGCCGGCCCTGCGCATAGCGCAGCGTCACCCGCTGCATCGGCCCATCCTTGACCGCGATCTCATCCTCGAACGTCTCGAACCGTTTCCACTGCCCCTTGTGCCAGTAACGCTCGGGATCATCCTTGTCGGTGCGCAGGATGAACAGGTCGGTCTGGTCGATATGGAAATTGGTGCGGCCAAAGGCGAAACGCTCGGTATGCCCCTGCATGATCCCCGGCAGGCCCGGCGCGCCTGCGCCGATCACGTCCAGCCCCGGCGCGGTCAGGTGGATCATATGGCGCGGGCTGTTACCACCAATGCCCAGATGCGGGTCATTCGCCAATATTGGCCGCCCGGTCGCACTGCGCGACGCGGCGATCGTCCAGGCGTTGCTGCCCTGCGCAAAGCGATCGGCGCGGCGTTCCGCCCGGTCGAGCGAGGCTTCCTGGATCGTGTCGAACGGCACTGGCCGGTTTGCCGGGTCCAGCACACCCAGATCCGCCTCGCTTACTGCCGAGCAGTCGAGCCCTTCCGGCACAGTGAATTGCCAGGCCGGGCGCAGCGGCGCCATCAGCGCGTCATGCGCCAGCAGCCCCTTGGCCTGCATCTGCGCGCGCCGCACCTCATCATCGGCGTCGCCCATGCCGATGCCCCGGTTCCGCACCAGATCGCGCACGTCCCAGCGCAACGGCGTCAGGTTCAATATGCCATATTCCAGCGGCATTTGCGCCGGGTTGGCCTCGAGTTCAGAAATCCGTGCATTGACGCCCGCGACATAGCCCTGCGCACATTCGAGCACGCCGGGCGGCAAGGTCGCCAGTTCCGCATCGATGTCACCGCGATACAGGAACAGCCGCGCCGCCTTGTCCGCCGCGACGAAGCGCGGCCCGAACGCTTCAGCCATCCGCCCCATGTCGCGCCGATAATCCATGTCGATCTGGAACAAGCGGTCGCGCGCCACCAGATAGCCCTGGCCGAAATAGGCATCGTGCAGCGACTGTGCCCGCACATGCGGCACGCCCATTTCATCCTCGACAATCTCGATCGGCGCCTTGGCACCCGCTATCTTGACCCGCAGCGGCTTTCCGCCCCGCACCATCGGTTTCGCCATCAACCCGCCCGGCAGGGCGAATGCCGCCACACCGGCCAGAAGGAACGCACGACGCTGGATCAACACATTCTCCTTGTCTTGGAAATTGGGGCAACGATCATCGACACCGAACCCGGTCCGCCCATGGCAGGCCGGCAGGTGCCTAAACGTTGCAAGCTATCCCGGCTGGCGGCGAGAAATCCACCCCGCCATTCCCTTCGGCTATACCTGTATAAGATCAAAGTAATACCAAATCTATTGACCAGCCGTGACCACCCTGTAACCTCCCCGTCATGAAGCCGGTTTTTGCGCCCATTAGCGGAGCCTTGCCGGGTTCGTGATGACGGTATGGTGGGAACCGGCAAATCGACAAGACAGCCTGCCTGCGGTCATGTGATGTTATGGGTTGGATAGGGCCAAACCGGCGCAATAACGCCGCGCACGCATGAATGCGAGCAGCCCCGTCCTGTGAAAAGGGGGTTTTTATCTATGCGTGATTTCAGGCGAATTCGTCGGTCCTTCGGCCGTCGCCATGGCCTTGGCCTGGCCATGACCGCAATAGCATTGGTGCATGCAGCCCCCGCTCTAGCGCAGGAGGCGGCCACGCCCCAGAGCGGCATGGAAACGGCACCGACCAATCAGATCGTCGTCACCGGCACCCGCATCGTACGCGACGGCTTCAAATCGCCCACCCCCCTGACCGTGATGACACAGGAGGCGATCCAGAACCAGTCGCCGACCAACAATATCGCGGACCTGATCAACCAGATGCCGGCGCTGGCCGGCAGCACCCGTCCGTCCAACTCGCGCCTTGCCATTAGTTCGGGCCTGGCGGGCATCAATACGATGAACCTGCGCAACCTTGGCGAAGTGCGTACGCTGGTGTTGCTCGACGGTCGCCGTTCGGTGGGATCCACCATTACCGGCCTGGTTGACATCAACACTTTCCCGCAGGCGCTGGTGAAGAGCGTGGAAATCGTGACCGGCGGCGCATCGGCCGCTTATGGTTCGGACGCCGTCGCGGGCGTGGTCAACTATGTGCTCGACAAGACATATGAAGGCTTCAAGGTCAATGCCGACACCGGCATCACCGACAAGGGCGACGGTTTCAACTACAGCTTCAACGCCGCAATCGGCAAAAGCTTTGCCGACGGGCGCGGCCATATCCTGCTGTCGGGCGAATATGCGCACAAGGACGGCATTTTCCAGGTCGATCGCGACTGGAACCAGCTGGGCTATCGCACCGTCGCCAACACCGCAGCCGCCATTGCAGCCGGCGGCCCGGCCAGCCTGGTCGTGAGCGGCGCTGGCACCTGGAACACCACACCGGGCGGCATCATCCGTTCGCAGGTCGGCGGCACGACCAGTCTGCGCGGCATCTATTTCGGCCAGGGCGGTGCGGCCAAGCAATATCAGTTCGGATCGCTCAGCGACAGCTCGCAGACGGTTGGCGGTGACTGGGAAGTGAACGACACGTCGCGCAATATCGGCCTGGACGCGCAGGACGACCGGCGCGGCGTATTTGGCCGCCTGAGCTATCAGCTGACCGACTGGCTGGAAGTCTATGGCGAGGCGTCCTACAATTGGAACAAGACGCTGTTCAACGCTGGACCTCAGGCCGCGACGATGACGCTGACCGGCGACAACGCCTATCTGATCAATGCGCTGGGCAGTGCGGCGCTGGCCGGGGTAACTTCCGTCACGCTCGGTACTTCGGCATCCGACCTGCCCTATCGCAAGAATAACAGCACACGCGAAGTGCAGCGCTACACCATCGGTGCGGGCGGCGAATTCCAGATGTTCGGCAACAAGGCCGTGTGGGACGCCTATGGCCAATATGGCCGCACCGACACGCATGAACTGCTGCGTGACATCATGAACACGTCGCGCATGGCGCTGGCGACCGACGCGGTATTTGCGCCGGCCGGCAATGCGCTGGGCGTAGCAGCTGGCACCATCGTCTGCCGTTCGTCATTGACCAGCCCGTCCAATGGCTGCGTGCCGCTCAATCGCCTGGGCACCGGCGTCGCCAGCCAGGCGGCGATCGACTATGTGCTGGGCGATCCCTATCGCGATCAGACCTTCAAGCAGACGGTCGCGGGCATCAACCTGTCGACCACGCCCTTCGCCACTTGGGCAGGCGATGTCAGCGTTGCGATCGGCGGTGAATATCGCAAAGAAGAAGTGTCGGGTTACGTGCCCACCGAATATCAGAGCGGCTGGTCAGTCGGCAATTTCCGTCCCACTTTCGGCAGCTACAATGTCAAGGAGGCCTATCTGGAAACCGTCGTCCCGCTCGGCCTCGGCGCGGAATTCAACGGAGCAGCACGCCTGACCGACTATTCGACATCGGGCACTGTCACCACCTGGAAGGCGGGCCTGACCTGGCAGCCGATTCCCGACATCCTGCTGCGCGGCACTCGTTCGCGCGACATCCGCGCACCCAACCTTAACGAACTGTTCCAGTCGGGCACATCGCGTACCAACACATTTGGCACCAACGCATCGGCCTATGGCCAATATGCCGGTGCCACCTTCCGCGAACTGACCACCGGCAATCTGGCGCTCAAGCCCGAAAAGGCCGATACGCTGACGCTGGGCGGCGTGTTGCAACCACGCTTTGCACCGGGCCTGTCGATCTCGGTCGACTGGTTCCGTACCAAGGTGAAGGATGCGATCGCGCAATTCTATGCCGACGACATCGCCCAGCGCTGCAATGAAGGCATTCAGAGCTTCTGCGCCGCGATCGTCGCCGATCCGCTGGGCGAGCGCGACTATTATGTGACCGCCAGCCCGTTCAACTTCGCCCAGGTCAAGGTGCGCGGGATCGACTATGCCGTGAACTATAACCTGCCGATGGATCGCCTGTTCAACAATGGGAGTGCCAGCAGCCTGACCCTGAACGGTACTGCTACCAACTATCTGGAAAATCTGGTCGACAACGGCATTTCGGTACCTGTCGATACGGTGGGTCAGAATAGCGGCCAGTCCAGCACCCCGAAATGGATCTTCCGCATGTCGGCCACGTTCGACACGCCGACCTATTCGATCACCGCGGTCGGCCGTGGCGTGAGTTCGGGTACCTACAACAACACCTATATCGTCTGCACCACGGGTTGCCCGACCAGCACGGCAGCTAATCCGACGATCAACAACAACCATGTCGACGGCACCTTCTACACCGACCTCAACCTGACGACGAAGATCAAGGTCGGCGGATATGATGGCCAGCTGTTCTTCAACATCACCAACCTGTTCGACAAGGATCCGATCCTGCTGCCGGAAACCGGCCTGTCGGCCAATTCGACTTACAGCGATTTGCTGGGCCGCGCCTTCCGCGTCGGCGTGCGGTTCAAAACCAACTGAGCATTTTCGAAGCAGATGCCATCATCTGCGGACTCGGAAAGTGCGGAAAAACAAAGAACATCTTAAGGAGGAACAGGGTGGCGGATCAACGATCCGCCACCCTTTTTCTTGCGCAGGTCCCCAGCCTACCGCGCGGGCCATATTGCTCCGGATGATAGACGCCTGGGATCGGACAGACACGCCCCTTATCGGCACGACATACCGACCTGCGCAGATTGGCTGATGGTCCCTTTCGTCCGTCAGGAGCAGCCCGTCGCCGGCCTGGCCCGCAACAGCGCCCGCCCGGCCCTTGCGCCGGTGGTCTGGCTGTCACT
Source organism: Sphingomonas sp. S-NIH.Pt3_0716 (assembly GCF_003950715.1). NCBI lineage: Bacteria > Pseudomonadati > Pseudomonadota > Alphaproteobacteria > Sphingomonadales > Sphingomonadaceae > Sphingomonas > Sphingomonas sp. S-NIH.Pt3_0716. Next base: position 22,311 of record NZ_QLJK01000039.1, read on the forward strand.
GACCGCAAGGGTCCCGTTAACGAACAGCTTGGCCACCCCGACGCTCAGTTCGCGAGGATGCACATAGTCGGCCCGCGGCGCATATTTTGCAGGGTCGATCACCACGACATCGGCATAATAGCCGGCTTTAAGATAGCCGCGATGATCGATCTTGTAGATGTCGGCAGTGGCCCCCGTCGATTGCCGCACGAAGGTCTGCAGGCTGATGACCGGCCGCTTGCGCACATAATTCACATATTTTTCCGGAAAGGTCGCGAACATGCGGGGATGACCGTCTGATCCGTCCGACGATGTCACGATCCAGGGTTGCTGCATGATCAGGTCGACATCGCTCTGCGCCATGTTGAACGAAGCAACCCCCGTGCCCTTGCCCTTCTTAGCCGGATCGGTCGTCTCGATGCTCTGGCGGATGATGCGCAGCGCCGCGTCGCGCGGATCGACCTGCCATTCGCTCGCCACCTGTTCCAGTGTCTTGCCCGTCCAGGGGAAGCCCTGTGCGATCAGCAGCAGCGCTTTCGCCCCGCCGCGCCGGCGCATGTTATTCCGCATCTCGTCCCGGATCTTTGCCAGCATCGCCGGATCGTCCAGCCGCTTCACCAGCGCCTCGCCGCCGCCATCGACGGCCCAGCCGGGCAACAGCGACGCGTCCAGGCTCGATCCCGACGCCAGCCAGGGATATTGATCCGCCGTGACATCCTGTCCTGCCTTGCGGGCCGCCTCAATCTCCGCAATCACCGCCGGTGCCTGACCCTGCACATCGACGCCCAGCGCCTTCAAATGCGCAAAATGCACCGGCATGCCGGCCTGCCGGCCGATCGATATGGCTTCCTTCACCGAACCGAGCAGACCGATATTATAGCTGGATTCGTCGCGCTGATGGGTATCGTACAGACCTCCCCGGACTGCAGCTTCCTTCGCCACCGCGACCACTTCTTGGGTCTTGGCAAAGCTTTGCGGCGGATAGAAAAGCCCGGCCGAAAAGCCAGTTGCGCCTTCGCACATGCCCTTGGCGACCAGCGCCTTCATCTGCGCCAATTCCTGCGCATCAGGCGCGCGGGCATCATCGCCCAGCACCTGCTGCCGCACTCGCCCGAAGCCAATAAAAGGCACGATATTCGTCCCAATACCCGACGCCTGCAGCTTGGCGGCATCCGCACCCACATTGGGTGTACCGAACCCGTCAACGCCGATCATCACTGTGCTTACGCCCTGATCCAGCCAAGCGGCATTGACCCGCGTACCTGCGTCCGGCGAGCGGATGAAACTATCGGCATGGGTATGGGCGTCGATAAAACCAGGAGCGACGATTAAACCTTTTGCATCAATGACCTTGCTCGCTTTCATGCGCGCCGCGCGACCGACATAGATGATCCGATCCCCCCTCATCGCGACATCGCCCACAAAGGGCATGCCTACACCACCATCATAGATGGTGCCGCCGCGGATCACTATGTCCGCCTGCTCGCCCGGTGCCGCATGGCTGAAAGCGGCAATGGCTGACAGCCCCCCCGCCATCAATAGGGCCTGGAGGCGACGCGCGGCGGTGAAAGAAGGCATGGGTAGGAAGTCCTTGGAAGCTGAGCCTTATCGGCAACATGGCCCCGATAAGTGATGGCCGTCCAGTCCGGCCTGTTGCACCACCTATAACCGAATGTCATAGCGGTTACGTACCCAGCCGTCGTTGATCCAGACGAACAGGGCCGCACCTGAAGGGACCACGCCTGTGAACTTGCGCCAGATTGAAATTTTCCACGCCGTTTATTTGCACGGCACGGTCAGCGCCGCCGCGCGCGCGCTCAATGTTTCGCAGCCTGCCGTCACCAAGGTACTTCGTCATACTGAGAGATTGATTGGTTTGCCATTGTTCGAACGAACGAATAATGGCTTGATACCAACGCAGGATGCCCGCACCCTGTTCGCGGAAGTCTCCGACATTCAAGACCGAGTGCGTTCACTGAAGCAAGCTGCTCAGAATATGCGCAACGGCCGCGGCGCCATGTTACGGTTTTCCGCTCTTCCTTCTCTTGGGTTAGGCGCAATACCCGAGGCGGTCTCGCGCTTCCTGCGAAGCCACGAAGACATCATGTTCGATCTGCAAACGCTCCATCATGACGAGATGGTACGAAAACTCTATGAGCGGGAAACTGATATTGCTATCAGTTTCGAAATTCCGATATCCGCTCCCGTGGCTCATCAGGTAATCGGCGAAGGCGAGTTGGTCATACTGTATCGCGAAGATGACCTGCCAGCTGCTCCGGCGCGGTTACATTTGGAAGATTTGCGGAACAGAAAATTTATCAGTCCGATAAAGAGCGGGCCAATTGGTGTGATGCTGTCCAACGAGTTGAGCCGTCTCGATGTTGAGCTTGAAGAGGTGGTTTCGGCACGCACTTACTATATCGCAGCCGCCTTAGTACGCGCGGGGGTCGGCATGGCCATCGTGGACAATTTTACGGCACATGCCGCTGCTGCACCGGGTCTTTCAAGCCGGCCACTCCAACCAGCCATAACCTTCGACATAAATGCCATATATCTACAGAACCGGCCACCATCGAAAACAGCATCGGAGTTTTTGAATCTGCTCTCGACCGTTATCGATAACCTATAGCCTCAGGCTATGACCTTCATGGCCATTGATATTGGGTTGGGTGGGAACGTGAAGATAAAGCACGTCCTCCCATCAGCATAGGTTCGACACATCCATGATCGCCACGCCCTATCTTCTCTATCTCGGCCACAGCAATGACGATATTGGCATCAAGACTTCGCGCGGGCTGGCGGTGTTCCGGCCTGATATCTGTGTAGGAGAATTCCGCCATGACGATTGCAGTCTGACGCTGGGCTTGCCCCGCATGGATTTCGCCACCGCTTATGCCGGAGGCGCACGGACTTTGGTGTTGGGCATCGCCAATGCCGGCGGCAAGCTGGGCGAAGATTTGGTACGTGACGCGCTTGCGGCGATGGAGGCCGGGCTCGACATTGCATCGGGCCTGCATCAGCGGTTGAAGGACGAACCGCAACTGGTGGAAACCGCTAAACGCCTCGGCCGCACCTTGCATGACGTGCGCGATCCCCGTGCCGACATTCCGGTCGGCAACGGCAAGAAGCGCGCCGGCAAACGCCTGCTGACCGTCGGCACCGACTGTTCGGTGGGCAAGATGTATACCACGCTTTGCCTGGCCCGCGCCCTGTCCGCACGCGGCGTGCCCGCCGATTTCCGCGCCACCGGCCAGACCGGCATCCTGATCGCAGGCGACGGCGTGCCGCTGGACGCCGTGGTGGCCGATTTCATCTCCGGCGCGATCGAACAGATTTCGCCCGATCGCAATGATGGCGGCTGGGATTTGATCGAGGGTCAGGGTTCGCTCTTCCACCCCTCTTTCGCTGGCGTGTCGACAGGCCTGCTGCATGGTGCTCAACCCGACGCACTGGTGCTGTGCCATGATCCTATGCGCCAGAGCATGCGCGGCCTGCCCCATTACAAGCCGCCGGGCCTTTCCGACTGTTTGGAAGCCAATCTGCGCACCGCCCGCCTCACCAACCCCGATGTCCGCGTCGTCGGCATCGCGCTCAACACCTCCGCCTTGGAAGAGGCAGAGGCGCTAGCGCTCTGCGCCCGTATCGGCGACGAGTTCGGCTTGCCCTGTTCCGATCCCTATCGCATGGGCGTGGAGGCGATCCTCGACCGGCTGCTGGAAACGCACACGGCGACGATCGCGCCCGCAACGAAGACCGCCTGATCCCCATGGCCCGCACGCTGACCGCTCTGGGGGAAAGCTTTCCTCTCGCCACCCCTTTCCGCATTTCGCGCGGGGTCAAGACCGCCGCTGATGTCGTCACCGTCACCCTGTCGGAAGGCGGCGTCATCGGCCGGGGCGAATGCGTTCCCTATCCCCGCTATGGCGAAAGCGTGGAAAGCAGCATTATCGAGATCGAGGCAATCCGGGAAGCGTTGGAAAGCGGCATCGATCGCCGCGTCCTTATCGATATGCTGCCCGCAGGCGCAGCGCGCAACGCGGTTGATTGCGCCCTGTGGGATCTGGAATTGCGCTTGAGCGGCAGCGACATCGCCACGGCCATGGGTCTTGCCCGGCCGCTGACACCTATAGCCACGGCCATGACCGTCGGCCTCGACACGCCCGACGCCATGGGACTGGCCGCTGCCGCGCTTGCCGACGTGCCCCTGATCAAGGTGAAGGTCGACCGGACCGATCCCGCCGCCCAGCTCCGCGCCGTCCGCGCCGCCGCGCCCTCCCCCCGCATGATCGTCGATCCTAATGAAAGCTGGACGATGGCGGAGGTCAGCGATCTTCAGGCGCTGATGATCGACCTGAGGGTTGACCTTCTGGAACAGCCGCTGCCCGCGCATGAGGATGGCGATCTCAACGGCTTTAGCTCTGCGATCCTGATCGCCGCCGACGAATCCATCCATGTCGCCGCTGATCTCGATAGCCTGCCCGACGGCTATGGCGTGGTGAATATCAAGCTGGACAAGACCGGTGGCCTGACCGCCGCGCTCGACCTGGCTCAGGCCGCGCGCGCGCGCGGCCTTGGCGTCATGACCGGCTGCATGATCTGTTCGTCCCTCTCTGTCGCGCCCGCCTGGGCCATTGCGGCGGACAGCGACTTTGTCGATCTGGACGGACCGCTCTGGCTGTCGGTCGACCGGGAAGGCGGCGTGACAGGGGTTCGCGGACATCTGTTGCCCGCGCAACCGGGCTTCTGGGGCGGACTGTAACTACAGCATGTCAACAATGACCCGCCGCTGGTTCGCCATTCCCCTCTGGCTGCGCGTGTTGGGCGGGTTGCTCGCAGGCGTGTTGACGGGGCTATTCTGGCCAGCCGCTATTCCCTGGATTGGCTTTGTCGGCGAACTCTTCGTCCGGCTGATCCGCATGCTGGTCGTCCCCATTGTCTTCGTGTCGATCGCATCAGGCGTAACGGCTCTCGCCGATCCGCGCCGGCTGGGATCAGTAGGTGGGCGTACGGTCCTTCTTTTCGCCTTCACCACTGCCTGCGCCGTCTCGATCGGCATGGCGCTGGGATTGTTGATCGGGCCCGGCACCGGCGCAGCACTGGGCAAGGCTGTGCCCCATGCATTGGAGGAGGCGAAATCGCTGCATGATCAGTTGATCGGCATCGTGCCCGTCAACATCGTCCAGTCATTGGCCGAAGGGGATATGCTGGCAATCATCTTCTTCGCCATGCTGTTTGGCTGCGGCGTCATTCTGGCCGGAGACGAAGCACGGCCCATGGCCAATATGCTGCAATCGGCCAGCCGGGTGCTGTTTCACCTTGTCCGCCTCGTGATGGAAATCACGCCCTTCGGCGTCCTAGCCCTGATTGCCAAGGCCGTGGCGGACAATGGCATCGCCGTCTTCGCCAATATCGGCTGGCTGGCGCTGTGCGTGCTGCTGGGTGTGATAGTCCAAATATTGCTGGTCCATCTGCCGCTCATCAGGCTGGTCGCACGCCTATCGATCCGCCGCTTCTTCCACGCGGCCGTTGATCCGTTGCTGGTCGCCTTCTCTACTGCCTCTTCCGCAGCGACATTGCCTGTCGCGCTACGGGTAGCACAGGAAGAATTGCAGCTAGATCCCGCCATCGCATCGACCGTGTTGCCCATTGGCGCCAGCATTGGCAAGGACGGCACCGCCATGTATGTCGGCCTGCTCAGCATCTTTGCCCTGCAGGCGCTGGGCGTACATCCGGATTCTACGATGCTGGGAATTATGCTGTTAACCGGCGCGTTAGCAGCTTTTGGTACCGCGCCAATTCCATCTGCATCTTTGTTCATGCTCGCAGCTGTGCTATCGGCAGTTGGCATTTCACCGGAACAGACCGCGCTGGTGGTAGGCTTTGTACTGCCGTTCGACCGTCTGCTCGACATGACTCGTACCATTGCTAGCGCGAGTGCGAACTTGGCAGTTACAACTGCCGTCGCGCGTAACGACACCCGGTCCAATCAATTAGCATTTCCGCAGTAGGCGAGGCGCCGGTCAGCTATTACCGATAGTCACTCAGCTCCAAACGTGGCGAAGACGACCCTCTTGTCCTTCAGCAGCGCTGAACACCGAAATGCGGTCGCTTCCTGCCGCCCCCCCCTGTACCTCGTTCGCGTCGACGTTTTCCTCAGCCTGATATGAATGCTGCGAGATGAGCCCTGATCCCTCACCGCTGCATTGGGTCGACGATAGCGCTTACTGGAGTGCCAATCGCGCCCAGCATGCAATTGTCGGCGACTATGAGCTGATTGCCTATGATATTCCTCCGACGGGCGACGCGGCGGCGAAGATTGGCTGGGAAATCTATACCGGACCCAACCAAAGCCAACTTCTAAGGACGCAAGAGGCAACGGATTTCAATGCAGCAAAAGCTGCTGCAGAACAGGCTTGGCGCGACCTTCAGAACGACTTGTAACGCCTACGGGCCGAGATTGTGTGACGCCTATTTCATGCGCGTCAGCAACCGCCCCGCCGCGCCGTGCTCCGCTGCCAGATTGCGGTTATAAAGAAGCGGCATCTTGGGTGACTTCCAGCGCAGCGCATCCATGATACCGGCAATATCCTCGCCGGCCGCAAACAGGTCGTTGTTCATGCCGATCCGTGTAGAGTGGGCACTGATCCCCTTGTGCCATTGGGCAAATTCTTCAGCTGTCAGGTCGGGGATAAGGCCCTTATCCCAGGCCTCCTGTGCACGTGCCTTGAATATCTGCGTAACCGCCTGGGGGCGAAGCGGTTCCTGCCCAAGCGTAACCACCTTCAAGGGACCAGCGCCCGCGCGCTTGCTGCTACCCTCGTCCAACATTAGGCCGGGTAGACCCAAATAGGTAGCTGCTGCCCTGCGCCGGGCATCAGCACGCAATTTCGCCGGATCGGCAGGCTTGCGCATCTTGATGAACAGACGCCGGAAGACGGCGCCCTGCTCACCGGGTACGCCAAGTTCGTCCTTGACCTTCGCCCAAGCCTGAAGGGCAAGGACCGAGCGCATCGACAGAAAGGCAGTAGCCCCCTCCCCTTCCTGGTCGCCCTTATGCCGGGGAATGACGAGGAGCCGGGTATCAGGATCGCTTGCAGGCAGGATATGCTCAAAGCAGATGGCCACAAGTTCTGAAGCGCGCAGACCGGTATCATAGGCGACGGAAAGCAAGGCGCGGTCCCGAATCCCCTTTTCGTCCGAGCCGCAGGCTTCGAGCAATGCCTTAAGGCTCACCCCTCGGCTCTGGGCGCCGAAGACATCGCTCACGGCCCCCTTGTATCGCAAAGGCCGCGCCTGTTTTTGGGCGGTGCCAAGACGGCGCCGCAAGGCCTTCATCTCGAGACGGACAAGGTCGTTTCTGGTGGGATCCTCGAGCCCAAACAACCTATGGAAGGTCCCGATAGCCCATAGGATACGGGACAATGTCGCGGGACGGGCAGACTTTCCCCCTACCCCATCTGCGCGATCCCGCAGGAATGCGATCACCGAGGCGGGCTGCGCAGGCAAGGCGCTCACGCCTTGGGCGCGGCAGGCATCGCCAAAGCCGCGCATGTCAGCAAGGAGACCACGCACCGTATTGGCAGCACTGGCCGCAAGCGTCGCCTCGACAAGATCAATGTTGAGCACCGGCCGTTCGCGACCGGGCAACTGGGCGAGAACCGCCTCAAAGCGCTGCAGCGGCGTGCGCGCGCGGTCGGCCTCGCGCCAGCTTCGCCGCGCGGCCAGTTCCTGCTTACGCGCGCCATAAGCCCAACGCTGCCCGGGCGCAGGCATAACAGTGCCGGTCAGCAACGGGCCCGGCGGCGCATCGGGTGGGACCTGAGATGTGGCAGGCTCCGGGGCAACAGGCTCGCTCTGCGGCCGGGAGAGCACGGGAACCTCGGCCTCTTCCGGCAGCGCCATGAAGGCTCTCAATCCGCGCAAGGGGCGCTTGGACGTATCGTTCATGCCCATGTTCGCTTCGCTGTCATAAGCCATCTTATAGAAAACCACCGATTTTGGATCAATGATAATGGCCCTTGTCGGCTATTCAGTTTTTCAAGCTATGTTCACCATTCACTGAAATGACATTTAGCTTTAATTATGGATTACCAAATGGCAGGAAACTGGACTAAACATCCTGTAGAAATAGCCATCGTGGAAAGCAGCCCGACGTGGATCGCAGCGATCTTATGCTTGCCTATGCAAAGGCCCATGGCGCCCTCGAGCGATTGGATGATCGATGGGCCACATCTCCGGTTGCCGGCGCATGGCGCGCACGCATGGCCTGGACCGAGCGTCATGCCCTCGCCTGGGCCGACAGTTTCGACATACCTGCCGACGCGCTTGTGTTCGACAAGCGCGGTCGACTGCGATCGGGCGACTATGACCTTACACATTGCAAAGATGCGATCGGGGCACCGATCAGCCGCAGGGCGCTGCTCGAAGAGCCCGAACAGCTTCTCGCCTGGCTGGGTGGGGAGCGCGCAGGCGCCGGACCGGACTCACGATGGGAAACGATTCAGGCCATCGAGACCTGGTCGAGAGCCAGCACAGCACTGCCCCCTGCCCCGCCCCTTCTCATGGCCGCCCGTCTCTCTTCCCTCTGGCGGCGCCACGCGCCTCTTGGACGCGGCGACGTTGTCGCCAGCCTTCTTATCGGTGACCGGTGGAGCATGGGCCGTCAGCCAGGTTCGCAGGGCGGGCTTGTCGCATTGGGCATGCGCCACAATGGTGGCCGCTGGAAGACGGCGAGCGGCGAGGAGGCCGAGCATCTGTGGCTTGGCGCCATTCGGGCAGGCGCAATGGCCCATCTCGAACTCGAGAACCGATTGCGCGCCTTCGCCATGCGCGTGCGCCATGTTCTCGTGCGTCGTCGACGCAGCGGTCAACTTGGAGAGCTGATGGCCTTTGCAATGGAGCGCCCCCTGATCAACAGCAGCGACGTGGCACAGCGTACTGGTCTCACGCACGCCGGCGCCATCAAGCTGCTGTCGATCGCGCATGACGAAGGCCTGCTGATCGAAACGACTGGCCAGGCCAGCTACCGGCGCTATGCTATCCCGCTCAGCGAACCACAAAGCGCGACTTTGGTGGAACAGCAAAGATCCCAACCTATGTTTGCAGAGCCTCTCGGAGAGGTTGAGGCCAAAAAATCACCCCTTCCAGGAGCCCTTCTGAGAGCCAAAATGCGGCATTGATGATCCATATCCTGCCGGCGCGTCCAAGGCCCTCCAGTAGCCCTTAAAACGCACCATGCGCGATTTCATGATTTGTTCCTCTCGAGAGGCATCATCGCAGCTATTGCGCGGGCACATAGGGCATGCATGAGGTCAGTCGGCGTTGTTGGCCGCTTGAAGATGGTTCTCATACTTGGTGAGTGACAGCATCAAGCCTGCATCAACCAATGAGGGCTCTGATCGGGCCGCGGCAGATCGTCCATTCACCAGCGCCCCTGTCGCGTTGCACTGCATGTTTCAAGCGCAAGCCACGCGACTGCAGAGCCAGAATGATTGCGAGCGACGCCTGGACAGGCCTTGGTCTGAGCCACTGGGGCTCGACGAAATGCACAGATGTTTCCGATCGCAGGGTTAGGATGCCCTTTCATCCCGTCGCTCTTCCTTGAGCGGATCTCCGCGACGGCCTGTGACCGCAGCATGCTGCCTGGCCAGCGGCTGCCGAGGATAGATCGTGCGACAAAAGACCTGATCATCTGCGCCGAGCGGACATTGCCGTGATGACCGGGACGCGACATGAATGATGAAGAGAGGCTTCGGTTGCAAGATTGGTATCGCTCCCCTCCTCTGCAGCCAAGTGCTAAAACAGGGGATATGCGCGTAATCCTTGTTTGGCAGGCCCTTCCCATCAGGCCTTGCACAAGATTTGCTGATCAGGCTTTCATATCGATGAGGAAACCGAGCATTGTCATGCCGGCATTGGTAGTGGCCCTTGTCGGTTGTCAGTCCAATTCCCGGCCTGGGACTGACACAAGAGGCCCTCCCATCTCTGGCTTGGGCTTGGACTTGGCGAGCCTCAAGATGTTTGTCGAGATCGTTAGCCCTGGCCGGCATATGCCGCCAATGAGCGGGTGCGGTGATGCGTCCCCTGCCCTGTCGAAGGCCCTCGAACTTGGCAGGTGCTGCGTCCAGATTATGACTATGCGGGTCGGGGCAGATGGATGGGCCGTAATGTCCGCGCGAGTGGTGTTCGGACTTCTGGCCCATTGTCCGGCGCACCCTTCCCTCCCTGCGCCATCAGCAGGCTATCGTTGAAGCTCTACGTGCAATCGAGCAATCCAGGGTCTTCCGAGAGACTCAGTCTCCGGCTAAATTTCAACCAGGAAGGAAAGCGCCGCAAGGCGCGTCTTATCAGGTTTAGAAGAATCCATAAGAAGTTAGTGCTGCCCAACAGGCTGGGCGAATCGCGGAGTCCGCGCGATTCGCATCAGAAGCGCCGTTCCTGAAGTCCCGCTGACCTGTTCCTGAAGTCCCGCAACTGGTGTTCCTGATACCCCGTAGATGCGTTCCTAAAGTCCCGTTGGCCGTTCCTGATATCCCGTGTCGTAGGCCAGCAGGAGCAACGGGCGATAGAGAGTAAAACATGTTTTACTTGCCGGTAAGTCACCGGAAAATCGGGGCTTTCGTATGCGTATCACCTGTCCGATCGCGACGAAAATTGAGCTGAGAGCATCGGCGCGGGCCCATCGGCAAGCGCGACCGACATAGCGCCGCTGCCTGGCAGGCACGGTATTTGAGGAACATGGCATTCGGCTGGAAAATGGCCATCTAGCCGCTTCTTGCTGGTATCCAACCGGGCACGGAGCGGGCTTGAGCCATTTTTGCGCCCCCATCGCTACGGAACTTCGGGAACGGATGGAGTGACGAGGGCATGTGCGCCATCTGCCATGAACGGGATTTCAGGATCAGCCGATGCCGGCTCCCTGTGCCGCAGCCTCGTCCTGTCCGGGACAAGGCCCCCTCCCCTCCCAAGGGGTGTTCCCGCAGAGATCTTGCCTTTGTTCGCCCTTATGAGCCGCTACCTGTAGGACTGGATGCGTCGCCAGGGGCGCTGCCCAGTCCTGGGCATCTTCGCCCGACCTGTGCTATTCAGGCTCCCGCTATCGATGTGGCGCTGCAAGGCGCACGAGGCTGAAACACAGATGTCTCGCGACGATCTTCCAGCTTTCGCAGCGATCGGTACATGGTTGGCCATCGTGTGCGGACCGGCTGTCGGGCTCGTGCAGAGGCCGTTCCTGAAATACCGCCTTCGCATGTTCTGGCTGATCAGCGTCGCGCGAGACCGACAGATCGGCACGATCATAACAGAGCGGGAAGCTTCGACTTGGGGGGCTTGGCGGTGGGCCGGCGAACCGGTGGCTTCCAAGAACCAGCGCATGGGGCAGGGGCGGGCGCTTGCCGCCACGACAGGTCAAGCGACGCCCTTGATACCCGCTGGGGCCGGCGATGCGATCCGGCGTGCTCATGCACGCCCGATTGCCGTCAATGCCGATCGGCCACTTATGCAGCGGACATCAGATGAAGGGCAAGAATGAGTGCCGCAGCAGGCTCTAAGTAATGAAGTTGCAATCGCGATCGGCAGGAGAGGGGAGGGGCATTACCCGTCCCCTCAAGGCGGTATTTCAGGAACGGACCGCTCCCGATCGCCTGGGCGCAGGCAAAAACGATCCTGATGCCGACAAGGCTCAGCTTGCGGGACGCTGCTTCGCGCAGAAGGAGGCAAAGATGCTGGTAATGTTCTTGGCGTCAAAGGCGATATCGCGGGCCCGCAGGAAGGCGCGGAAATCATCTGCAACAACCAGATGGTCGCGCTGGGGCGAGGGCAGGTTGGCGCGTGCGATCGCTCCGAACGCGCCATAGCCGATGGAACCCTGTTCAGGAAAGCGCACTGGTGCTTCCCTGGCGTCTGCAGCCTCTCTACCCTTTGTCGCCCGTGCGGGTGCAGCGCCGGGCTCGTAAGAGGAAAGGGCGGGGGGCGTGGTATCGAGCTCCCGCCGCGCCATGCGGATCATTGGCTCGGTGCCTTCCCTGTGGACAAGGTCGAGGGCATAGCCCGGCAGTGCATTTTCCCTGACGATTTTCGCCATTTCGAATTTGAAGCGGCGATAGTCGCCCTCCGCACCCGACTTCTCGAACAGCGTGGGCATGCTGATCGAGAAACCATCGGGGCCTGCGCCACCGGCATGCTTGCGTGCGACGCGATAGAGCCAGCGTTCGCGGCCGCCGGTCAACGAGAAATAGGCCGGATCGATTGCAAGAACCCCACCCTCCATCAGGACGCCGTCATAGAACCATTTGGCAAGCGTGATGCGCATACCACGGACCTGGCCATTGCGATCCTTGAGCTGGCTATAGCTGTCGATCCAGGAAAAGGTCGTCTCCACGGCATCGCCTGAACGGATGTTGGTCTTGACGGTGGTCGACTGGAGCCGATCAAGCGCATTGCCAAGCAGCTCATAGGATCGTCCCCCTGCATCGCGCTTGAGCGTCGTGAGCATGTCATAGGGGACGATATGAAGCGTCTGGGGAATGTCATTTGCCCCACGCCTCTTATGCTCGATCAGCACAGAGGCGCAGTAGATGAGGATGTCGAGATCATAGATTGTCGCCAGCCCATATTCGGAGTTGGCACTCACATGGACCGTTACCTTGCGATCGGGACTGACATAGTCGATCGGCTTGAGACGCTTGCGCTTTGAAAGCGAGAAGAAGGGCCTCTCCATGGTCTCGCGCTGATCGCGCATGGGGAGGGTGGTGAGCTGCGGTAGAAACAGATCAACCTGGATATCGTCCCGGGCATCCTTCCGTGAAGCCATGTGCGTTCTTGAACTCCATCAGAGTAAAACATGTTTTACTCTTAGATAAGTATCTGAATTAAGACGACAAAATCCTATCGCGATGTGAATTTGGCGCCTTCGATCACCGGGCGCAGCGCCTCGAGGATCTCGTCGATATCAAGCTTGCCCCGAGGATTGATCGTCAGCGTCATGCCCTTGATCCGACTGTCCGCTACGATCTGACCAAACTCCTCGCCCTTGCTGGTCGAAAGGCTGGAGCGATGGCGAGGGGCTGCCTTGGTCGCAGGGCGTGCATTAGCGGCAGCCAGGCGCTGAAGAACCTGGGGGCCATCGATCATCGGCTCGCCCGCTCGTCGACGCCGGTTTTGCTCCGCGCTGATGATCTTGGCTTCCGCCATGATCGCATCGCGCAAAGTCGGCTGCTTGAGGAGCGGCGACAATTTCATGCCATGACGAACCTTGAGATCGGACAGGGTTGCAAATGCGTCCACTACCTCCTGTGGAAGCTCGGCCAATTGTAGCAGGTTGTGCAGGTTCTGCTTACCGATGGCGAGCCGCTCGGCCATATGCGCCCGCACGCCACCATAATAAGCGCCGACCGCATGCTGGTAATTGCGAGCCCGCTCGACGTCGGACACGTCCTCACGCTCGCGATTCTCGATGTCGGCAAGGCGGAACGCGCCTTCATCATCCAGAGTCTCAATGCGTGCGATGAGATCGATCTGGGCATGATTATTGGCGCGAAGCCAGGCGACCGAGAAATGGCGCCTTGTTCCTACAATCAGCTCATAGGGCTTTTCGCCATCCTGCGTCCGGCGGATGACAACCGGTTCCCGATTGCCATTCTCCTCTTTGATGGAGTCAATGAGCGAGGCGCAGCGCTCATGGCTCAGGCTCGCATAGTCGCGCGCATTACCCGGCCACACGGTACATTCGTCCGGCCGAATGCGGATAGTGGGCCGCTTAACGGTCCGCGCGATCTCGTCAAACGCAACGCCGCGCCGCTCGAGAAAGGAGGGCGTGGCTGCCTCCTGCCGCGTGGGCGCGGGGCTTGATGGGGCAGGTGCGACCGCCGCGCTGCCCTGCTCGTGGACAGGCGCCATAATATCCAGGCTGTCGATCGCGCTGGCCAAAAGGCTCCGACGGCGTCCTCCCGCGCTGCTCATGCCGCCTCCGTCAGCCTGTCAGTGCCCAGCTGGGCAAGGCGAGAGGGCCACTGCTTGCAGATATCCTTCTCGAGTTCTTTGAACACGGCGTTGAGATTGTCCCTGCAGCGCGTATAGGTCTGATGAGAGCCGTAAGGCTTGTTGATCTCGTAGATGGACGACATCGCGATCCCGGCATTCTTGATCTCTTCCGAAAGCAGGATCGGAGTCGAGAGCATCTGGCCGGCATAGGTCTTCTCCATGACCTGCAGCATCTGCGCCTCGTTGGTGCGATTGGGCTGGAACATCGTGCATACTACCCTGATGAAGCCATAATCGATGGAATTGTCGAACTTCGACACTAGGCTCATCGCCTCGCGACAGGTCTGCATGAAGTGGATCGTCGAGAGATAGTCGAGCTGGCGTGCCGGCACCGGGATGAGAAGCCCGTCCGCTGCGCTCAGTGTATTGACGCCCAGAAAACCCATGGCCGGCGGCGGGTCAAGAATGATGACATCATAGTCATGACGAACCTCTTCCAACCCGACACGCAGCATTCTGAACGCTCCGGCGATGGCGTGCGGTCCTTCCTCGATGGTGGCCGTCAGCTCCCACTCTGTATCCTGCAGCCCAAGATTGGCTGGGCAGATGTCGATGTTGGGCCAGGCGGTAGGCTTGATCGTCTTTCGGAAGGAATCCGCCTCATCGATACGGGGCGAGAGATAATTGGAAAGTGTGTGCGTCTCCTCGACCAGTTCCTCAAGATTGACGTCGAACATGACACTCATCGAGGCCTGGGGATCGCAATCGACGACGAGAACGCGGTAGCCGCGCAAAGCCAGATAGTCGGCCAGATGCTTGGATGTGGTCGACTTGCTGACACCGCCTTTGAAATTCTGGACCGCGACCACGACAGCGCGTTCGTCGGGCAACTTGCCTGCCTTAATGCCGAGCGCCTCGCGGATCGCGATAAGGTCCTCGACCGTATAGAAGCGTCGACCATTGTTCGCGGTCTTGGGCGCGGGCAGGCGACCGCGCGCCTCCGCCTTGGCCAGTGCTTCAGGGGTCCGCCCGAGAAATTCCGCGGCAACCGACGCCCCCATGGTGATGCTTAGGGTCTTGCGATCAGAGGGATCGATCGCCGCTCGTCGCAATACGCTCTTGGCGTTTTCGCACGATGTGATCATGGTGTCCAAAATCTGGCCGGACAACATCGGCGCGTCCCCTTGTTACGGTCTCGAATCAGGGCGGTTCGTAAAAAACGTCGAAATTGAACCCCCTATCCCGGACACATATGTCAAAATGGCGATGGTTAGTCAAACACGCTTCCAGGTAGATGATGTGCAGGACAGTTAGGCATCATGGAGGACTGTCGGGTACAGAAGGAGAGGGGCCATCCGAGCAGAATGAATGCTGGACTGCCGCCCCTGTTATCGACCAACCTATGTAGAGATTTTGGTTAATCGTCCGTAATCCCCATACGTCGATCAATTCGACTTTGGCCCCGCGCCACGTTGCGCGGCGCCGGGCGTCTAGGGGCGTGCTGAGAAGTTTTGGTGAAGTATCTCAGGCGGGAGGGGGGAGGGCGGGATCCTCATGCCAAACACGCGGTTTTCCAACCTGAATGATACGGCCAAGAGCATCGAAGCGAAAACGCTGCGCCGCAAGTTCGACGATCTTGTCGAGACCGGTAGTTTCGACATCCACAGATACTCCGATACGGACCTTACGCTATGGCGGGCCGGAATAGAGGCTCTCGATTGGCACCAGTCGACGCAACACCCGATAATCAGGATGCGAACTCAGTGTGTCGACCGAACTCTCGAAATTTGGAGGTTCACCTATCATGAAGTGCAAGCGATCCATCGCACCGAGATCATCGGCCTGCCAGTTTTTAGTGAAGAAAGGAGAAGCGGCGCCCCGAAATCTCTTCGCCTTTGGCCGCAGCATCGCCATCCGAGCAAAATGAATGCTCGACTGCTGCCCTAATTATCAACCAACCTGCGCAGAAATGTTGGTTAATTGTCCGTAAACGCCAAAACCTCCCCACATTTTCGTAGCTGCTGATCTGTCTATGTTTTGCCCCTCATCCGAGGGGTATCGTAGTGGCTGATGATGTAAGAACATTCGAAACAGGTTTCGAAAGGCAGGAGCGACTATCTGTCTCGTCATCCGAGCAAAATGAATGTTCGACAGCAACCATGATTATCAAGCGGACTGCACAGGAATTGTGGTTAATTGTCCTGTAATTCGCGACCTGCGATCAACTCGGCTTTAATCCGGCGCCATGTCACGCGCCGGACTCAACCGATACCGCCAGGTGCATTGAAGCATCTTGGCAGTCCAGCCAGCACCGCCCAGACCTAGGTCGCGTTGACAAAGTGCGGCAGCCATTTGCGAATGGCGGCGAGGTTCAGGAAGCTTGCGAAGGATAAGGCGGTTTTGTCGTAACGGGTTGCGATACGGCGGAACTGCTTGAGTTGTCCGAACATGCGCTCGATGCGGTTGCGGTCACGATAGCGGCGGAAGTCGCAGTGAATGGGTTCGCGGCGATTGGCCTTGGGCGGGATGATCGGCAGGATGCCGTGCATCAGCAGATTTTCGCGGACAGCATCACCGTCATAGCCCTTGTCGGCCAACAGCGCCTTGGGCTTGGCGACGGGGATCGCCATCAGGGCATCGACAGCGCCATAGTCGGACGCTTCACCGCCCGTCAGGATGAAGCCGATAGGGCGACCCTGATTGTCACAGCGGGCGTGGACCTTGCACGTAAAGCCGCCGCGTGATCGACCAAGAGCTTGCGCACAAGCCCCCCTTTTCCGCCCACTGCCGATACGTGGCCGCGAACTATGGTGCTGTCGATCATGTGCTGCCAGTCGTCGGTCAGTCCCAATTCCACCAATGTCGCCAGGATTGCATCCCACACACCTTGTTCGGCCCAGCGCCGGAACCGCACATAGACCGAATTCGACAGACCATAGCGTTCATGCATATCCCGCCACGGACAGCCGACCCGCAAAACATGCAGCATGCCGTTGAGGAAACGCCGGTTGTCATGGGCAGGACGGGACTTGCGGCCGCGCTCCGACGGCAGAAGCCCCGCGATCACATCCCATTCCTCGTCCGTCAGATCGCCTCGGCCCATCATCGCTCCTCGCAAAGAGAAGCTGTGAATCAGAAATCAGGCAGATTGGGAATCCACTTTGTCAACGCTGCCTAGCTCTGTCATCGAGAACGTGAGCGATCTCGCCTTCGCTTCGCTGCTTATGCATGGTTTTGCAAAGAGGCGACAATTCCGAACGACATCGACCATCGTAGCAGCCGGTACTAAAGTTCAGGAATATGTTCTGACAGATCGATCCGTGCCTTGTCCATATCAACGGCTGCAAAAATGAAGTTTCGCTTGTTTGCCTCCTGCGGTGTGAGCCTGCCAGTCTCGATCTCCCAATCCAGCTTGGCTCTTGCGATTGCCTTCTCGTGGGTTCGGTTCCAGACAGGATCGGGTGCTGACGTGCCGTCCCGCAGTTGCTGTCTGGCTAATCGCCATCGCGAACGTCGCTGATCTTCGTTGTCATCGATTAGGGCATCGAAAGGGCAATTTGATCGCAGTTCGCGGCCCAAGCCATCATCCTGCACCATAAGCGCCATCCAGAGTTCCTGTGGCCGACATGTCAACAGGAAGCGCCAGAAACGCTGGCCTATCGTTGCCGCCCTGGCGGCGACCCTATGATCCAGGGCAAGCCGCGCTGCCTCAACCAGAGGGCCGATGCCCTCTCGCTGGCACCGTAGCATGTCGACTAGCTGGATCGCGCGCAGCAAGCGGCAGCGCTCCCCAATAGCGTGAGCATTATGCCGCCTGTCCTCGGAAAACGCAGCGCGGTCCGTCGGTCCAGTGTGAGCTGATTTCTTGTCGCGGATGTCCTTACTCCTCATACCGCGCCTACTTTCTCAAACTCTTGCCAGCTCGTCAGCGCCGACGCGCAGCCGTTATCGCAGCAGACATCCCGGGCGTGAAGACCAAAGCCATTAGCTCCAAGCCTACGGGCAGGCACGATCAGATGGACATGCGGGTCGTTCGATGAGCCAGCCCAATATGGTACATGTAGCACCATCAGCACCGCGAGTTGCAGTTCGCGTACGAAATAGCTCAGGACCCATGCCCGGATATCTTCCCAGCTCACGTGGAGGGGCCGATCGGCTGACAAGTCAATTGTGAACTGAGCATATCCCGTCTTCTCGACCGCTGGGTGCGTGGCATCATAACGTTCGAGAAGATAGGAAAGCTGCGCATATTCACCCGGCGCATTTGTCGGTACTAGCAGGTCATGTCGGGCTGCTTCATGTCCTGCTGGCGTCAGCTTTGCGAGAACGGCGGCGGAAACGCCGTTCCTTATTCCGTCATTCTTCCAATAATAGCGGACGTAGCGAAAATGGGGATGGTCGGTGCTATCCCCAACGTAGGCGGACAGCGCCTCGGGACCAGAACGGCTCTTCTTGCCAGTCATGCTGCCCACCTCCCGGCAAAGGGGAGCATTTTTTGGCTGGTGCAGGGAAACAGGATAAGTCCCTCGGTGGAAGCCCTGACTCCAGGCTGGCCATCCTCAAGCATCGGCATGAACCACAGCCTGTCGTCGAACCAGGCAGACCGATAGTCTACCAGCCACTCGCGCCTCCTGTGGAAATGAATGTCCAGGCTCTGCGGCCAGGCCCCCGAACGTAGGAGCAGCAGGTCTAGCCCATGGCTATCTCCCATCTGCGCCAATTTTTCACGGGTTTCTGACCCAGAAACATTTGTGCCCGCAATCAGCAAATTGGCCTGTTCGAGAAGCAACATGCCTTCGGTGCCGGTCAATTGTCGGCTCGGTTCAAGATCGATCGGCGCGCCGATATCGCGCGCGATCCTCATCATCGCTCGCTGGACCGAACTGCGAACGAACGGAAGGGTTTGCGCCCCCCCATTGGGGACGCATTCTGGAATATATGTCACATTAATCACTTTCAGATTGGGGAGCCGCGCCACTGAGCCGGGCTGCACTCTCCCTTTTTTCATTCCGTTACTCAGTTGTACTGAGCTACTTGCTTACTTGATAAATCGGGCTGCGATGGCAGCCCTTGTCCCGCAGGGACAGCATCTGTTAATCCGGGCAAGATTAATGCTCGATCGCAACCATGATTATCAATCGGGCTCGGCAGGGTTCACGCTTAATTATCCTGTGACATGCATTCAGCGATCAAATCGGTTTTGGCCCGGTGTCATGTCGCACGATGCTCCGTAATCCGGGCCATTGCTCTACCCAATGGGGCGACGGGGGCGAGTGATCCTGGGCCTTTCCCGTGTCCCGCGGACCTGCAATCCGTCCCTGCAGCCGGGGGCTGTTCGGTTATCCGAACTACATGTGTTCGCGAAACGGGCATGGTTGCACCGACATTGTATTGGACTCGGCCACTATTGCGGAGAGTATGCCGCGTACCTACAAGACTTGGCACGTGCTGTTCGAGGCCGGCCAACCCTTGGCGCTGGCGGCCATTTCTTCCGCTGAGGAATTCGTATTTGTAGCCGGCAACTTTGGTATGGTTTAACTGATCAGCAAATCATCGGCGCTCGGACATAGGAACCAAAATAACTCCAAATCATATCGGATAGGCATAAGATTGCTACCAGGTACCATATGATTTCAGCCGACCTCCTGCATGGCCCTTCCATTCATTTCCCTGAACAGTTTGACGATCAATGCTAGGCGACGCTGGCTAGTAGGGCGGGCCAGGGCATCGGCCGCCAGTTGCTCAGCGCGGACGTGGATGGCCAAAAGAACAATCGCCAATTTGAACGCGCGATCATCCTGTAGGCTTTTACGTTCTTTCTGTTCTAGCCTGACCGCAAGCGACCCGCGCCACCGGCTGCGCCCCTTCAATGGCGGAATGACGTCCCGGCTTTTCAGAAAAAGATGCAATGTGGCCGAATTGCGCATTGGATAAAGTTTGCATGTGTGGCGCAGATGAATGTCCGCCTCCTTAAAGCCCATGGCCTTCAACAGCAGATTGACGAAAATTTCTCCGTCTTTCAGCTTCCGGAAAAGGAATTCATTACTCCTTGTATTTTGCAACATCGCTGTGAGCGCTGTTTCCAGTACTCGAGCCTCACGCGCGCCCACCTTTCGACTGAGGCTCAGGCGGCTCTCCAGCGCCTTCAGATAGGCGGGATCTTTCGTCAGTGGGGAAAGCAGCAGCTGCCCTTTCTTGCCTTGCCAGAATCCAACTGGCAGAAGACTGTTGCTGGCCCTCCTCCAATAGACATGCTTGCCATTGCCAGCCTGCGCGTTGCCCGAAAACAGATCAATCATGTTCCGAGCGGGAATGGCATGAGGCGCAAGCCAATCCCTTGCGCGCTTCTTGGACCTCGGCTTGTGTATAGCTTGAGGCGAGGTGGGCAGCTGCTTTTCCTCTGCTGTGAATGTCGCGGGCCTACCGAAATTTTCCGGCAACGGCCTTGCCGATCGCGAGGTAAAATCAACGGCTAGAGACTTGCTGGCCTTCTTAAGCGCCGATTGCAGCAAAGATATCTCAGCCCTTTTGGCGTCCATCTGGGGCGTGTAGGATAGAAGCTGCGATGCAGTCGGGCGACAGGGCAATGGAGGGCATTGCAGTGCGTCGGACCTTTTCAGCCGACCCTTTCGCTTGCGCCATGCGTCCGGTTTGACTTTGGTCAATTCCTGCAGCAATTCAGGCTCAAGCACATCGAAGGAAGAAGGGCGGGCGCAATAGAGGCCCAGCAACCAATCCAGTAGATGGATATATGAACGCAATGTCATGTCTGGTCCGCTATGACCCATAACCTGGCTGACTGCGTGTAGGGCGCTGGCTCCGAGTCTTTCCGCACCTAGCAAGCGCTGCGCGACCCGTTCCCTGCGCTGCTGCGAAATCACGCTGGTCAGTCGGCGCGGCACGGGCGGTTCGGCCATATCGACCGGCAACATCAGCGTCGCCAGCAAATAGGACGCGAAGCTGTGGCGTAAATGACCGTGCTCCAATTCACGGGCAGAAGCCCTTTTCAAGGCATCGTTGATCGCGCTGCTCGCGAAGGCGGGATTCGGAGCAGTCGCACTATCGGCTGTACCGAACAGCCACCCGTCGCGCCCTTCGATCGTTTTGGTCCGTTGCGCTTTAAGAAAGCGCTGCAGTCGCTCCAGTTCTTCAGATTCGAGCAGTATGTCGAGGGGAATGATTCGTCGACTTCCCGGTGTTTTCAGAACCCGTTCTTCATTTTTTTCCACAAAGAGTTCTAAACGATCGCCCGCACTGGCAAAATCGCCGCAACGCAGTCCAACGGCCTCTGTCAGACGGAGGCCGGTGCGAAAAAGCAATATAACGACAAGGGCAATCTGCTCCTGTTTGGTTCTATCGAGTAGGCGGATGAGTCGATCATATTCTTCGGGCAACAGAAGATCGGCGGAAATAGGGTCTTCCAACCGATATTCGTCCAGTCCGAAATCGATCGGTTCTGAACCACGGCAATTATACAGGAAGCGCCCGAATGACTGAAATGCATTTATGCATTTATTACGGTGCTGATGACGCTTTTCATTTGCTAGAAAGGATTTTACATATTCTTCAAGAGTGAGCCATGGGATGGTCAAGGGGTTGAATTCATGATGCCAGCCTATAAACATTGATACTAGGCAATCAAAATAATCTCTTACCGTAGATATTGAATAACCTTTTCCGTTTCGACCGCGTTCGCTCCGAATTGCATATTTGCACCAATCTACAAGTGTGTTTTGCAATTTAAATTTGTCGTTGTCAATCAGTGATATATTTGACAAATTATTTAGTACTATTCTTTTTATTTTAGATTTCTTTAGATTTACGCCACTTTTGAAAATTGATCGGGTAGGATTAAGAGGCTGTTTGGGAAATCGGCGGCAGGGGTTGTCATAGGCGTATCTGCGTGATTCAGGCTCTGGATGTGGACGCAGCAGAGCCGGGGGCGGATGGCCCAGATTGCGAAGAAGACGAAGCGTTATCC